>JASHPM010000228.1 GCA_030038115.1 Acidobacteriaceae bacterium
CTGGTGTGGAAGCGCAACTTCGCCTCGTCACAGGACAGATCGGAGAGATGTTGACGTCTCTCGACCACGCATTTCTCGAATTCGGCGAATCGCCGGATGCCGTGCTAGGCAAGGTTGTGGATCAGGCTCTGGCATGGGTTCGTTCGAATCCAGGCGCATCCGTGGCTGCGCTTCAGCTCTCGGAATGGATCCACGACGAGGTACAGAAGTTTGTGGCTCAGCAGGTAGAACGGCTCCGCGCTGCGATGGAGCACGTCGTTCGCACTCTGCGGCAAGCCGCCGAAGAACTGGGCAGCAACGAGGCGCCCGTGCCCGCCGACTTCGAAAACCTGCTGCGCGACGTACCGCGTTTCGAACTGGCAGCCCTCCCCCCGGAAACCAACGCAGGCCGGTGGAGATGGATGGGGGATCGCGTGATTCGCTCAACGATCGCCAGCAGCCTGCGTCAGAGCATCGGATCTGATTTCCGCAATGAGCTGCATCTTTACGGCTATTCGCTGCGCCAATGGAGCGAGCAGGCGATCCGTAAAGCGGTGGCTCTCGTGAACTCCTATGCCGATACCTACCGAGCACAGATTCAGCGCCTGAGTGGCCTCGGTGAGGGGCCGAAGGATATTGAGAAAGTCAAAGGTGACCTGACGCTGCTCCGCGAGTGGAGCGCGGGCACAGATTCCGGTTTGGCAGTGAAACAGGCCTAATCCATCAGGGAGAGCGGACTTGCAGAAATACTTCTTCATTGCGTTAGGCGGCTCGCTCGGTTCGATCGCACGGTACTGGGTTGGTTCAACCATATCTGGCCGCTTTGGAACAAAGTTCTATTACGGGACGTTCGTGATCAACATCACGGCATGCGTCATCATTGCATTCGCGTTGACGTTTCTGGGAAGACGCGCCGATCTAAGTCCGGCGTGGCGTTATCTGGTCCCCATCGGTTTTGTTGGCGCATACAGCACGTTTTCGACCTATGAGTGGGAGACCTTCTCGTCGATCAGGACGGGGGCTTTCTTCATCGCATCCCTATATGCGCTGGCCAGTTTATTTCTGGGCCTCGTCGCCATCTGGGCCGGAGTGCTGATCGCGGAGGCGATCTCATGAGAAGGCATAAGCAACACGTTGTCTACCAGTCGATTCTTCCGGTCCTTCACGAACCCGGCTGTCCCTTTTGCCGCTTCCTGAAGGAGTTTCAGGCCGATCGCCTGCAAAAGCACGCGGAAGGGGAACTCCATCATCTTTGCAATTTTCACGTCTGGGGTCTTGCGGCGGTGCAGGAAGCGCCCGTCGCGGCGCGCATTTTCCTGAAGCTTGTCAACGAGGCGGCGCCTCTCTCCAACGGAAATGCCAGCTGTGATATCTGCAACGAGGTGCACAAAGAGGAAGATCTGCGAGTTAGAGAATTCCTGAGTTGCCTGCAGCGCGCTGAAGTCACGCAATGGCTTCGCGGCACCTGTAACCTTTGCATACCTCACGGGCTTAAGCTTCGCCCCGGTTTGCCTCCTGCTTTCATTCCTCGGATCGATAGCATGATGGAGGCCTACCGACAGGAATTGAGCGCGGATCTCCAGAATCTCCGGGACGAATGGTTACCGGAGTCCAATCGGGTTGGCTGGGGTGCTGTAGGCCGTGCCGCCGAGTTTCTTGCTTCGCAACGGGGACTGCGTCCCTAAGGAGAGGAATCTGCATGTTGAACGCAGGAAGAGCAGTCAAAGTGACCATCTACCTGAGCGAAGGCTCGACCAGCCACGGAATCTCCCGATATTCCCGAATCCTCGATTTTCTTTTCTTCAGGGGAGTCTCCGGCGCAACCGTTTTGAAAGGAGTCGCGGGCTTCGGTGCGGATCACCACATGCACTCGTCCAGTTTTGTGGAGATTTCCGACCACCTTCCCCTCAAGATCGAGTTTGTCGAATCGCGGGAGAAGGTCAAGGAGTTGTTGGGAAAACTCGAGGAACTCGCCGGCAGCGGCATGATCGAAATTCAGGAGACAACGGTCGCGAAGCCAGCGCAGCCATCACGCGCAAAGAACGTCTTACCCGCGGCTCACGAAAAGATTGAGGGCAAAGCGCGGATGATGCGCATTTACATCGGCGAGTCCGACCGATGGAAGGACCGCCCACTGTATCAGGCGCTGGTGGAGGCCATGCGGGCCAATGATATTGCCGGAGTGACTGTCTACAAGGGCATCCTGGGATACGGAGTGCATCGCAGAATTCATAAGGACAAGCCGCTGCACCTGAGCCACGATTCGTCCATCATGCTCTCGGCCATCGATACCGAAGACAAGCTACGCGTATTCCTGCCGATGGTCGAACAAATGGTGCAGGAGAGGCTGGTAGTGCTTTCAGATGTCGAGATCATCAAGTATTCTCACCGCGCGATCGAAGTTGAAATTGGGGAGGATTCCAAACCGTCGGGACCAGTATTGGCGTGAAGGGAGGCTGAACCATGAAGGAAGAATTTCAGGCTCGCATGCTGCGAATTCACTTTGGCGAAAGCGACAAATGGCAGGGCAAGCCCCTTCACGAAGCTATCGTCAGGAAGTGCCAGGAACTCGGTCTGGCTGGAGCAATCGTCTACCGCGGCATTGAGGGCTACGGAACGAGCACGCGAATTCGCCACTCCAGCCACTGGAAGTTCTCACGGGACGCTCCCATCATGCTCAGCATCATCGACACCGAGCCCCAGATCGCCAAATTGATTCCGCATCTGGATGAGATGGTTCAGGACGGCTTGATTGCCATGTCGACGGTGCAGGTCATTCGATATGCGAGAAACGCAACCGTTGAACCGGGAAAGCTGTGAATTTATGGAATCGGGCCTTGAAGACCGCAATGGCAGCCTGACGGTGATGGATGAGCCCATGCCGGCTGAAATGTCCGTGGCTATGGATGGCTCTTCGCGTCTTTTACGACTTGCTGATCTGGCTCAGGAAGTCGGTTCCGACCCTGTCGCCGAGGAAGCACGTGATCTCGCCGCGCGGGTGGCCGAAGGACGGTTCTATGTAGCCTGCGTCGGTCAATTCAAGCGAGGGAAATCGACCCTCCTCAATGCCCTTGTCGACCATGCAGTCGTTCCGACGGGTTTCGTCCCAGTGACGGCCGTGCCCACCGTCATTCGATTTGGCAGCCAGCTACAAGCGCGAATTCGCATGCGCGA
>JASHPM010000229.1 GCA_030038115.1 Acidobacteriaceae bacterium
CGAGCAGACGAAAATCCCGCGCGGCGAGCTCGCGCAGACGCTACAGAATCATTAGGAACTCCGACATTGCTGGATTTTTTAGGCACACGACAGCGCACGAACACCTGCGGCGAGCTGCGCGCCGCGGACGCGGGCAAGACGGTCACGCTGATGGGATGGGTGAATCGCCGGCGCGATCACGGCAACCTCATCTTCCTCGACCTGAGGGACCGCTACGGCATTACGCAGATTGTTCTGGACAAGGAAATCTCCCCCGAGGGTCATCCGAAAGCCGAGCACGTCCGTCCGGAGTACGTGGTCGCGGCCATCGGCAAGGTGCGTCTGCGGGGCGCGGACGTCATCAATCCCAAGATGCCCACTGGCGAAATCGAAGTCGCGGCGACGGAACTGCTGGTCCTCAACGACTCCAAAGTCCCGCCTTTCTCCCCCGCCGAAGACGCCATCCAGAACGAAGAAGTGCGCCTGAAGTACCGCTATCTCGACCTGCGCCGCCCGGAAATGCAGCACAATCTCGAGATTCGCCACAAAGTCGCGCTCGCCGTCCGCGAATACCTCTCGGCCCAGGGCTTCTACGAGATCGAAACCCCCTATCTCACGCGCTCCACCCCTGAAGGCGCGCGCGATTATCTGGTGCCCAGCCGCGTTCATCCCGGGACGTTTTACGCGCTCCCGCAGTCGCCGCAACTCTTCAAGCAGATTCTGATGATCTCCGGCCTCGACAAGTATTTCCAGATCGTCCGCTGCTTCCGCGACGAAGATCTGCGCGCCGATCGGCAGCCGGAGTTCACCCAAATCGACCTCGAGATGACGTTTCCCCAGCAGGAAACTGTCTTCCGGGTTGTCGAAGGGTTTTTGAAAGCCGCCTTTGAGGTCTGCGGCGAACCAATCGTCACGCCCTTCCCGCGCATGACCTACGACGAGGCCATCCGCCGCTACGGCATCGACAAGCCCGACCTCCGCCTGCCTCCCATGACCGAGGTCCGCGACGTCTTCAGTGCGGAAGAACTCGCGTCGCTCAAGATCGAACCCGGCCTTCCCATCGTCGCCATCGTCATTCCCAACAAGACTGCGATGAGCAACACGCAGAAGAAGGCCTTCGCGCAGGAAATCAACGCCGCTGTCGCTCCCGATCTTGCATACCTCGATGTGGAGCGGCTCGGGAGTGCCGCGCAATTCTCCGCTCTGGCCCAGCGCATCGACGCTGCCGCCGCGAAAAACTGCGGCCTTGCGCGTGTCGAGCCCGAGAACCGCCTCATCGTCGTCTCGCCCCGCATCGGAGCCACTGCGCCGGCCAGGGATCATCTCTGGATCTACAAAAAAGCCGGGCAGCTCCGCCTCGATCTCGCCCGGCGCTTCGAGGGCGAACACAAAGCTTTCGAGAAAAAAGGCGCCGGTGACGATTACAAATTCCTCTGGGTCACCGATTTCCCCTTCTTCGAGTGGGACGAGGAGACGAAGACCTGGACCTTCGCCCACCACCCTTTCACCTCTCCGCACGAGAGCGACCTGATCGCCGGCCGCATGGAATCCGATCCCGAAGCCGTCCGCGCGCTCGCCTACGACATCGTGCTCAACGGCCTCGAGCTCGGCTCCGGCTCGATTCGCATCCATCGCCAGGATGTCCAGCAGCAAATCTTCCGCGCGCTTGGCATGTCCGAGGAAGAAGCCCAGGCCCGTTTCGGCTTCTTCCTCGAAGCTCTGCAATACGGCACGCCTCCGCATGGCGGCATCGCGCTCGGGCTCGATCGCATCGCCATGGTGCTGGCCGGCGCATCGAGCCTGCGCGAAGTCACGGCCTTCCCCAAGACAGCGAAGGCCATCGACCTGATGACCGACGCGCCCACTGAAGTCAGCGACGCCCAACTGAAAGAACTGCACATTCGTCCTGCGGTGCGCAGCTGAATCGGCAAAATTCGGCGAATCGTTCGACCAACCGCGACTTTCCCATTCCCATCCAAGTCCAACCCTGGGACGGCGGAGTGCGCCGCCCGGACGGCTAGTCCCCTGAGCGGCTGGTCCCTGATAGTCTTGAATCTTGCCATCCTATGGTTTGAGGTTTTGGATCGCGTGAAAGCTGTGATGTTTCGTCTTCTGGCCCTGGCCGCGCTGGGGGCTTGTGTCCTTCCGTTGCCGCGTCTGCACGCCCAGGTGGTGGCGACGGCTCCCGAAACCGAAGCTCCGCAATACGCACAGCGCTGGGATTTCTACGGCGGCGCGCAATACTCGCACTTCAATCCAAGCGAGGGCCGCGGGGTCAGGGCGATTAATCTGCTCGGCTGGAACGGCTCGGCAACGGCGTGGTTCCATACGTTGTGGGGCATCGAAGGCACAGCGCGCGGACTCAACGGCACCCTGATTATTCCCCCGAACACGGAGGGCATACCATCGACGACGCCGATGAGCGAGCACCTGTTTCTCTTCGGTCCCAACTTCCGCATCATCCGCGCGCGCAATTACACGGTCGGCATGCACGGGCTGTTCGGCGGCGCGTACGGCGTCTTCGATTCGGGATTTCCCGCGGGCACCATGCCGGAGGACGTGGGCATTTACAACACGAAGCTGGCGTTTGGCATGGGCATTGGACCCTGGGCCGACTACAACGTGACATCCCATCTATCCGTGCGCGTGATCAGCGACTGGCAGCCCACGCATTACGGTTTTACCTGGCAGAATGAGTTTGCCGGTTCCGCGGGCATCGTCTATAAGTTTGGCGCGTTGCACACGAAGTAATGCAGTGGGGGCGAGCGCTCCGCGCGCAGGCCAGATCCGGGCGTGTTCGGGCCCTTTCAAGTCTGCTAATTCCAAAAGGTTACAAGTCAAATCCAAAGTTGTATGGCCCGCGGAAGGAGCAGCCATTGATGATGGCCCCATGAGCCGCACCATCAGCACGGCGGCGAGGCTCGCCGCAATCCTGGGCCTGGGACTGGGTGTGGGAATTTTCGCGCCCGTGCGGTGCCAGGGATCGGTTGTTTCGAAGCAGAGCACGACGCAGGCGCAGAAGAAGCTCCCTGCCGGTCCGGCAGCGCAGGGAGGCAAGAGCGTGCCGCTGGGAATCGTGCAGGAGGATTCCAGGAGCCTGCCGATCCAGCTGCGTCCGCCGGCGGATCTGCCGGTACCGCGTCGCGTGCCATTGCCTTTGTGGACGCCACCCATGACTTTGACGATGGCAGGGATGCTGGCAGTTTTGTGCCTGGCGTTGTTGGCGATCCTGCGACGGGTAAACAGGCTGCGGGGCCGATTGAGCGAACAGGAAGCGGCTCTGCAGAAGGCCTCGGAAACGACGCAGGCGATTCGGGATCTGTCGCGATCGATGCTGCAGGTGGCGGCGCAGCGGCCGTTCGACGTGCAGGTGCCGGAGGGCAGCAGCGAAGAGGTTACGGAGCTGGTGGATGGGTTCAACGCGATGCTGTGGGAGATGCAGCGGCGGGATCGGGCGAGGAAGGATGCCGAGACGAGACTGCAGCATATGGCGATGGTGGATGACCTGACGGGTCTGCCGAATCGGCGGCTGCTGGTGGACCGGCTGTCGCACAGCCTGGCGAAAGGGCGGCGCGAGAACCGGAAGGTGGCGCTGCTGTATATCGATCTGGATGGATTCAAGGTGGTGAACGACCGGCTGGGACATGGGGTGGGCGACGCGCTGCTGGGGGTGGCGGCGCATCGGCTGAAATCGAGATTTCGGCAGTCGGACACGCTGGCGCGGATTGGCGGCGACGAGTTCACGCTGCTCCTGGACAACGTGCAAACGCAGGCGGATGCCGACCGGGCCGCCGAGATAGCGCTGGAACAGCTGAGGGCGCCGTTTGAAATCGAGGGCCATACGATCCAGATCACAGCCAGTATCGGGATCAGCCTTTTCCCGGATCACGGGAAAGAGGGCGGGCAGCTGCTGCGGCAAGCGGATTGCGCGATGTATGCGGCCAAGCGCAATGGAAAAAATCGGATCGTGCAGTTTGGCGACGGGCTGGGCAGCGCAGCGCGCGAGCGTCTGATGCTGGAGGGCGAGCTGCGGCGGGCCATTGACAATGGAGAAATCACGGTTCATTACCAGCCGGAATTCGAACTGGCCACGAATACGATCGTACGTTTCGAGGCGCTGGCGCGGTGGTCACATCCGACGCTGGGGCCGATTCCACCGCTGAGCTTCATCCCCATTGCCGAGGAGACCGGACTGATTGTTCCGCTGGGCGCATACATCATGGAGCGGGCGTGCGCGGAGGCCGTGACATGGCAGAGCCGAGCCAACCGACCGATTCAGGTGGCGGTGAACGTTTCCAGCGTGCAGTTTGCCCGCGACTCGCTTTTGGAAGAGGTGGAGGAGACGCTGCGCCGCACCGGACTGAGACCGAGCCTGCTGCAGCTGGAGCTGACGGAATCGGCGACGCTGACGGGAGTGGAGCGAGCCGCCGATCTGATCCGGCGGCTGACGGGCAGGGGCATCGGCGTAGCCATGGACGACTTTGGGACCGGCTATTCGTGCCTGAGCTACCTGCCGAAGCTGTTCCTGGATGCGCTGAAGCTGGATCGCTCGTTTGTGAGCGAACTAGCGGTCCGTGAGGAAACGAGGGCGTTCGTTCAGTCGGTTCTGTCGATGGCGCACAATCTCCGGATGAAGGTGATCGTGGAGGGCATCGAGACCGCAGAGCATCTGGAGCTGATGCGGTCGCTGGGGACGAACGAAGCACAGGGATTCTATCTGGGACGGCCGACACCCACGCCTATGGAATATCTGGGGTGGAGCGCGGGCACAGCGGCGCGCAATCGGGAGCTGGAAGCGGTTTCGTAGAACCAGAGCCCGCGTTATTCCAAAGACGATCGCACTGGAATTGGTTTCATCGACACGCACACTCAAGGCGCGGGCGGCTGTCTTCCCGTGTGGTTCGATCAGCTTTTTTGATTCGCGAGACCCGGCAAGTCCGGCTGGGGCGAAGCAGCTTTCTTTGCGGCTTCGAGGTCGGCTTTGTGAGCGAGGCGCAGGGCCTGGCGGGTAGCTGAGTACTGGGCTCCGGACAGCAGGAGGAGGCCGGTGAGGAAGGCCCAGATCATGAGGCTCACGGAGACCTGGAAGGGGCCGTAGACGGAATTCAAATCCATGTGGGGAAGGATCAGGATGTAGAGCATGCGTCCTACGTCCCACAGGAGGCCAACGATGACCGCCGTGGGCAGGACGGCTCGGATGGGCAGGCGGCGGTTGGGCAGGATCCAATAGACGACGAGGAACATGCCGACGCTGAGAAACGCGACGGCGATCTGCAAAAAGACCTGGTGAATGAAATTGTAGACGGCGTTCTGCGTGTGGCCGAAGAAGAGAAACGCCAGAATCCCGGATTGTGCGGTTGCCGCCGCCACGGTGAGCAGGGCCAGCAGGCCGATGACGGAAGCCAGCCCCAGGGAGACAAGCTGGTTCATGACGTAGGAGCGGTTTTTCGCGACGCCCCAAACCCGGTTCAGTGCCACTTCCAGGGGCAAAAATACACCGGTAGAGGAAATGAGCAGCATGATGACTGAAGCCACCTGGACGCTGCCGCGAGGATGGACGAGGAGGCTCATGTTGCGGACGACGAAGTCCTGATTGGAGGGCAGGATGTCGCGGAGGATCCCCCCGATCTCCCTGACCATGGCCGGAGAATGGAAGATTTTCTCGGCGACGGTGAACATCATGACAATGAAGGGAAAGATGGAAAGAATGGTGTTGGCCGCGACGCTGAAGGCATACGTATGTGCTTCAGTTTGGGCGAGATAGCGGGCAAGAGCGACCAGGACGGGCCACCATCCGCGGCCACGCGGCCGGGCGGGCGGCCTGGGCGCCGGGGGAGGCAGTGCGTCCTGGACAGCGGCCGTCGCCGCAGCCTGAATCTCGGCTCCTTCAGTCATGGGAGTGCCCTGGGAAAATCGTAACAGAGCGCTCAGGAGGCCAGTTCAACGCCGCGAAAAGGGGCGGGGCCAGATCACGAAGGTCGCGTGTACTTCCGTAACCGCCTGAAAAAAGCTCCTTTTCCACGCAAATTTTTTCTTGATTTCAAAATCGATTCCTGCCATAACAGGTACACGATTCCCGTCCCCAGGGAAGGTAATCGCGAATCGGAAGGCCAGTTCCTGATGTACCTGTATAGCTGTCACCGTGACTGCCCCGGTAATCCTCAGAGCTGCCCGAACCGCCGATGCTGGGCGGGCGAAGGCAGCTTTTGGTGTCTCTGAAACTTGTTACGCGCGTAACGGATTCAGGACACGGCTGGGGCGCGGTGGCAACAACGTAGGCGCAAACGATGAAGGAGTCCCAGGTGAAAGAGAATGGTGTTGTGAAGTGGTTTAACGGAGCCAAGGGTTACGGGTTTATCCAGCGGTCAAGCGGTGAAGACGTGTTCGTGCACTTTTCCGCGATCCAGGATTCGGGGTACAGAACGCTGAATGAAGGGGAAGCGGTCGAGTTCGAGTGCCAGCAGGGTCCGAAGGGGCTGAGCGCCGCGAACGTCGTACGCAATACCGCCTGATTCGGCTGTAACGCGCGGACTATCACCCCTTCGTGCCAAAAACGGGCACGCCGGGGACCCCGATCTTCTTCCTCAGGAAGCCGCGCAGCACAGCCGGCGAATGCTGTAGGGGCCAATCTGCCCTGGCAACGAACGATCGACGATCGGAGACGTTCCCCCCGCTCTAATCCCGTCGCAGATGCTCGACAGCCCACCGCGCCGCTTCGGCCAGGACCGGATCGGTGTCTCTGGACCACTGCGTGAGGATGGGGACGAATCGCTGCTGGCGGCTATTGCCCATGGCGATGGCGAGGTTGCGGCGGAAGCCAGCCCATTTTGCGCGCCGGACGGGCGAGCCGTTGAAGAGCCGGCTGAAGCCCGCCTCGTCAAGGTGCGCGAGCCAGTCGAGGGCGGGGTTAACGAGGGCAGGGCGCGGGGCGAGGCCGGGGTCGGCGCTGGCCGGGGCGCGGCGGTTCCACGGGCAGACGTCCTGGCAGATGTCGCAGCCGAAGACCTGGCGACCGATTCCGGCGCGGAGCTCTTCGGGGATTTCTCCACGCTTTTCGATGGTCAAATAGGCGATGCAGCGGCTCGCGTCCATCTGGCGCGGGGCGGTTAGGGCATGGGTGGGGCAGGCATCGATGCAGCGGGTGCAGGAGCCGCAGCGATCGGCGGCAGGCAGGGTCAGCTGGCCCTGATCCTGATCCGGGCGGAGTTCGATGGAGGTCACGATGACTCCCAGAAAGAGCCAGGAGCCGAGATGCTGGTTGAGGATGCAGGTGTTCTTGCCAATCCAGCCGATGCCTGCGTAGCGGGCATAGACGCGCTCGACGACGGGTCCGGTATCGACGAAGCAGCGGGACTGGAAGGGGCCAAGGCCGGTGGTGAGCTGGTCACGGAGGTTCTGGAGCCGGCGGAGCAGGACTTTGTGGTAGTCGGAGGGGCGGTCGCCGCTGCCGGTCCACGCATAGCGGGCGATCCACGCGGCGCTCTCGGGGGCAGGGTCAGTGGAGCGCGGCTGGGCGGAGTTGTAATTCGCGGCGCAGACAATGACGGAGCGCGCCCAGGGAAGGGCGATGCGGACGGAGGAGCGCAGCAGCAGGCCGGCCTGGTCGCGGCGCTTGAGGTATTCCATTTCACCGGCGCGACCGGCGTCGACCCAACCGGCGAATCGGGTACGCTCGGCCTCGTCTTCGGGTGAGCCCGGAGCGGGGGCGGCCGCGATGCCGGCGGCGTCGAAGCCGGCCTGGTGCGCCTGGCTGTGGAGCAGGGTCTGGATGGAGGAAAGAAGCATAGTGGCTGCGCGTTCATCACCGGGCTGCTATTCGGCTGAAAACGCTTCTTCTGAGCCGCTCTGTGGCGCTCCTCCAGAGTACCTGCGCCGGCTTCCGTACGCTCCTGAATGTTGCCGCACGGAGGCTTCCCTCGTATACTGCACGCAACGAGGGGCGGTTCTCCGGGATCGCAGCCTATCCCGGTCCTGGGTGATTTTCGTTCCTCCGAAACGAGGTGTGTCTTCAGTCAGAGTCTTTCCCTGACCAGCACCCCGGTGGACCGGGGGCCCCGCGACAGCGAAGGTCCGCCATGTGAGGGACTACCCCTGCGCGCGGGCGCGCCAGGGACCCCGGAAATCTCAGCCTGGCGCGCGGTGGTACGCGTGCTTCGAAGTACCGCGGCCGGGACGCTGGACAGCCTCACCTCCGTACTTTTCCCCGCCGACTGCCGAGTCTGCGGCCTCCCGCTTGCTGGTTTCACCCTCCTGCCCGTTTGCTCTTCCTGCTGGAACGATCTCCCCTCACAAACTGGACTGCTCTGCAGCCGCTGCGGCGAGGCGCTGGACTTCGATCCAGCCATTGCCGGCGAGGCGCTCTGTCGACCCTGCCGCGTCGCGCCACCGGATTTCAGGCAGGCTGTGGCCCACGGGGTTTACCAGGGCAAGCTCAGAACGCTGCTGCATCTGCTGAAATATGACGGTATCGAGGGGCTTGCGAAGCGGCTCGGAGGGCTGGTTGCAAAGCAGGTTCTCGCGCTTCCCGAACTGCCGGCCGAACTGCTGGCGGTGCCGGTTCCCCTCTACGGCAAAAAGCGCCGCAGCCGCGGATTCAACCAATCCGAGTTGCTGGCTCGCAGCACGGTCGCGATGCTGCGCCAGCGGCGTCCGGAATTGCAGATCAAACCTGCGTCCGCGCTGCTGGTGAGACAGCGCGCCACGGAAAGTCAGGCGGGACTGACACCGCATGAGCGCCGTGCGAATGTCCGCGGCGCCTTTTTTGTTCCGCAGCCGGACAGCGTGAGGGGACGGCACGTGCTGCTGATCGACGACATTTACACGACCGGCGCGACGGCTCGCGCCTGCTCGACGGCACTGCGCCGCGCGGGAGCCGCGTCGGTGTGGGTGGCAACTGTGGCGCGCGCGCAGAAGGAACATGCGCCGCGGCCTGAAGATCTGCATGTGCGGGAGCCCAATGCGCCGGAGCTTCCGATGGAACAGGATTTTGTGTTTTGGGAGGAAGGCCGAACGGCTTCTACGGGCGGCACAACAAAGTGAGTCTGGTCCGGACTGGGAATCCGGACCGCCTGAGACGGAGGAGTTATGTCGTTAGGCAAGGCTGGTGTTCACGCTCGAAGACAGACGCTGGGCAAAGCCCAGGCGATCGCGCACGCCGAGAGCCATGGTCACGACGGGCTGCGCGTGGTGACGACCACGCAGGCGCTGCAGACCCCTGTGCTGGTGCTCAATGCCTCCTATGAGCCGATCAATATCTGCGGAGCGCGGCGCGCGCTGGTTCTGGTTCTGAAAGGCGTCGCCCGCACGGAAGAGGAGCAGGCCACCGAGCTGCACTCCGCGCGCGTGCGCATGGCCATGCCTTCGGTCATCCGTCTGCTGGAATACCGCCGCATCCCGCACCAAACGCGCGCGCTTTCGCGGAAGAACATCCTGCTGCGCGATCGCAACACCTGCCAGTACTGCGGTGTGATTCTGCCATCCGCCGAGCTGACGCTGGATCACGTTGTGCCGCGATCGCGGGGCGGGCTTTCCACCTGGGAAAATCTGGTTGCGGCGTGCCATGCCTGCAATCGGCGCAAGGGGAATCATCTGCTGCACGAGCTGGAACATATGAAGCTGGAGCGTGAGCCTCGGCCGTTCACGCTGCACACCAGCCGGCACATCATGCGGATGATTGGGCACTCGGATCTGAAGTGGAGAAAGTATCTGTACTACTAGCCGGTAGCGGATAGCCGGTAGCGGGTAGTGGATAGCGAAAAGGGATGGAATCCCAGGCAGGCACCTGCGAATACTGTCGCAAATCCTCTCATTACGAGCTTGTTCATTGTGGGATTGCAGATTAGGTCTAGTCGTATTGCGACAGTTTTCGCGATCTTTTGGGGATGGGCTGGGAAAGTCGGCAGAGGAATCGAGAAATTCGCTTCAACGTTCGGGTGGGGCGGCGGTGACCGGAGGATGGACCCAGCCCGTGTCGCAATACACGCTCCACTTCTTTACTTTGCCAGCTTCGATTTCGGCGAGCCAGGCGGCGGGGACCGACCAGGTTTCGGGTCGCAGGGGATCCTCGACCTTCCACATGCCGCTCGCTTTGCCGAACAGTGCAACGCGGAACTCGTCGGCAAAAGCCGCGTCAAATTGGATCGAGTAGCCGGGATAAGCGTCGAAGAAAGACTTCCAGCCCGCAATCATTTGTTCGGCGCCGGAATAGCTGCGGCCAAGAGCGTCGGTAAAGGTGTGGTCGTCGGTCATGGCGGCGCGCATGGCGGCCAGGTCTTCATTGTTGATGGCGGCCACGAAGACGCTGACGACGTCGAGGGGTGAGGCAGGCATTTGATCTTCCCTGGTGAGGGAAGATTAGCA
>JASHPM010000230.1 GCA_030038115.1 Acidobacteriaceae bacterium
ATGGTGGTATCAACGGGCACGCGGCGGATGTGGCCATTGCGCAACCTCGGGCCCCTGACCGACGAGTACTCGCTCACGTCCGACTTTGACAATTGCTGGAGAAGTGGCGGCCTCGAAGCGGAAGTGATCGCGGAGGCGCATCTCGATCCCGATTCGATTTTCGCAGGCGTAGAGCGATTCGCAAACGAACGCCCGCACCGCATCGGCGAGCAGCGCAAAATGATCGGTTAGGAATTTGTTGAAAAACATGCCGCAGCCCCGAACGAGGCGCAGGCATAAGTATGCCCCTCAGCAGTCGCACTCAATATCCGGGATTCTTTCCTGTTCAGGAGTTTGTTTCTCAACAACTCCTGATCGAGCGGGCTGTCCGCCCGTCGTTCTGCGTCTGAGTTAAAGATGCTTACCGACCCACTGCTCAATGCGCTCAAGCGCCTTCCCGATATTTTCAGGGGAATTGGCCACACTGAAGCGCAGATAGCCCTCGCCGAATTTCCCGAAGGCTGTTCCTGCGAGGCAGGCGACGCCCGCGTCTTCGAGAAGCCTGCCGGCCAGATCCTGCGACGTCCTGCCGGTGCCTTCGATATTGGGGAAGACATAGAAGGCGCCCTTCGGTCGCAGGCAGCGAAAGCCGCGGATGCTGTTGAGACCGTCCACCATCAGATCCCGTCGCTCGCGGAAGGCCGCGCACATGCGTGCAACCGATCCCTGGTCTCCCAGCAGGGCCGCAACGCCCGCCATCTGGGTGAAGCTGGCGGTGCAGGAGTTCGAATTGGTCATCAGGCGCGCAACTTGCGCCGCCAGGTCTGGGCGCATGACGCCGTAACCGAGACGCCAGCCGGTCATGGCATAGGTCTTCGAGAAGCCGTCCAGCAGAATGGTGCGCTCGCGGAAGTCCGGAATGGAGAGCGGTGAGAAGTGGCTGCCTTCGAAAATCAGGCGGCTGTAAATCTCGTCGGAGAGCACCATGATGTTGGCGTCGCCGATAGCACCCGTGATATCCCGAATGTCCTGTTCCGTCAGTACGCCGCCGGTCGGATTTGCCGGAGAGTTGAGAATGATCAGACGGGTGCGGGGTGTGATCTTCGTTGCCAGCTCGTCGACGTCGAGGCGGAACTCGCGTTCTTCGCGGAGCGGGATGGGAACCGGAACGCCACCCACAAACTCGATCATCGATTCGTAGATCGGAAATCCAGGATTGGGATAAATCACTTCGTCCCCATCCCCGATCAGAGCCAGGATGGTGAAGAAAAGGATAGGTTTGCCGCCCGGCACAACGACCACTTCCTCAGAGGTGACGGATACTCCGCGCGTGCGGCCAACCTCGCCCGCGATCGCTTCGCGCAGAGCCGGTAGTCCCGCTGAAGGTCCATAGTGCGTCCAGCCCCCGCGCAGTGCGTCGACCCCGGCCTCTACTACGTTTTCCGGTGTGTCAAAGTCCGGTTCGCCGATCTCGAGATGAATAATGTCGCGCCCTTTGGCTTCGAGCGCGCGCGCCCGTACCAGAACCTCGAAGGCGGTCTCGGTACCGAGCCTCCGCATGCGGTCGGCAAGCCGGAGCGGAAAACGGGAAACATCGCTGGGTGTGCGGAGAGTCTGAGTGGCGGCTGTCATGGTGCGCACGTCCTGGTCGCAGAAAAGTGGGGCCACCCGGCCTCAGAGGAAGGGTTGCAGCTCAGATGGACCGAGGTGAGGCTACCGCGAAAAAATTGTACCGGAAGTCGAGGCCGGACTGGAAATATAGCAGGTCCCGGGTCTCTGCTGCGTCTTGTCCGTACCGCCGCATGGAGGAGGGAACGAAGAGATTCTCAAAATGCTCGACGAGATCGGCAGTAAAGAGAAAGTTCGAGCTTATGTCTGGAAGGTCAAGGACGGGCACCGAGGCTGATGGGTTTCGGGCATGCCGTCTACGGGCGAGTTCTTAACGGGAAGTCCTCTGTCCTGACTCCCTGCTTGCTTCGGGCGTAAAGCGGCACGACATGTCGGTCAGTTTGGTGGGTGCAAGCGTGAGTTGCTGCAACTGGTTTTTCTCGAGCATCGCGTTGAAATCGGTGATCTGTCGCTGCATGTTCTTCCAAGCAGCCGTGGTGCGGTTCGAGTTCCCGCAGTCGCTTTCCCAGGTGGCGATTTGGGTCGGCGTCGGCGCCATATCCAGGCCCACCTGCACCATGCTGACCATGGTGTTGTAGTCGTTGTTCAGGTCCACGAAAGAGTGGAGCGCGTTGGGCTCGGGAGGCGCTGGGCGACCCGGTCCTGGGCCGAAGCTGCCGGGGGGCGGCACCACGCCGCCAATTTTGGTCAGACTGGCATCCAGGGTTTTGGCCTGCGCGGCCACATCCGTGGGGAGCTTGCCCTGCATCAGGGAGGCAAGCTGGCCTTTGACGGCATCGACTTCGGCGTGGCCTTCGTAGCTCTGCTCCATGCCGCGGACGGCCAGCAGCGTGAGCTGGTTCTGGGAGCGCAGCGCGGCCATGAGTGCGGGGCTCTGGCCGACGCGTGGATCGTTCACGACCGTGACGGTGCGGGTGTAAACCTGGCCGTCCACGGTGAGCCTGAGCGTATAGACACCGGGAATGACCTGCGCCCCATGGGGACCGGGAGTGGTGGAACCGGGCACCATGTTCATTTCGTTTTCGAGGTCGTGCCGCAGGGCGGGCGGATCGTCATATTGCAGGTTCCAGTTGACCCGGTTCAGACCGACATGCGTGCTGAGGGCGCGCGTCTCGGGAGCGGCCAGCCAGTAGTAGGGAAACAGCTCGCCTTCGATGGGCGGCGGCAACGTGCTGGATATGGTGCGCACCAGATTGCCGTGGTCATCGAAGACCTGGAGCTGGATCGGCCCGCTGGGTTCGTGGCTGAGGTAATAATCCACGATCGCGCCATACGGCACATTGGGCGCATGGGGGACCTCGATGGAGAAGGGCTGATCCCAGTTGCTGTTGATGCGGGCACGGATGGCTTCTTCAGGCGCAAAGAAATAGACGGAGGAGGAGCCGATCGTCTGAGCACTGGAGGCGATCTGGCGCAGCGGAGTGATGTCGTCGAGAACCCAGAAGCCGCGGCCATAGGTGCCA
>JASHPM010000231.1 GCA_030038115.1 Acidobacteriaceae bacterium
GCTCCCTGAATGAACGCCGCTTCGGCGCGAAGATCGAGCGCGCACTCCTGACAGTCGAAAAAGTGCTCTTCGAAAGCCTCCCGTACTTCGGGGGACAACTCTCCCAGGAGGTACCGTTCGGTCGCCATCATCGCAACTGCTTCGCTATGATCCATGGGCGCGGTCTCCATTTTCCGTTCTGACAAATAGTGTTGCCGTCCGGTGAAACGTTTCACTGGGTGGATACATGCGAGCCTCCGCCCATGCGCTTCAGATACTCGGCTTTGAAGCTCTTCCTGGCCCGGAACAGTAAAACCCGCAGGTATTCCGCATCCACGCCGAACTCGCGGCAAACATCTTCGCGGTCCTTCTCATCCAGAAACACCGCCTTGAGCAGCGATCGATCGCGCGCCGGCAAATCGGCCAGGATTTCCCGGACCTTACTCTGGAGCTCCCGCGCTGCCACGATGTCGTGGGCCGTTGCTCCTCGGGCCGGCAGCTCGGGCCGGTCTTCCTCGTCCAGCGACTCACTCCGCGAGGACGAACGGTAGTGCTCGAACAGGACGTTGTTGCAGACGGTGTTGACGAAGGCGCCCAGACGCTCCGGCTGGCGCAGCCCGTTCTCCTTGCGCAGCGCGGTCAGAACGCGCGCGAAGGTCTCCTGGCGCACGTCTTCGATGGCCTGCGCAGACTTGAGCCGCGAGCGGAGTTTCAGGTGGAGCAACTCGGTAAAGTACCCGACGAAATGCTCCTCCGTGCGAAGGTCCCCTGCGCAGAGACCCTCGATGTAACCTGCATCGAATGCATAGAACTGCAAGGGGGCCCTCGCAAACCTGGGAGGACGAAAGTATAGCATCGGCGCGCGCGCCGCCGGATGAGGCCGATGCTCGCGGAGCAAAGGCCTTGCATGCCTCTGCGTGCCGGAAACATGTGGCAGTTCCGCGTTGCGAATGGACCCGGGACTCATGCCGCCAGCCCGCGTTCTGCATGTCTGTTTGTGGGGTTCCCCGCCGGGCAGGCCGCTCTCAATCCGGCCTGCCCGTGAAGGAAGAGTCCCATCCATCCGCAGTTGAGCCAGATGGACAGGGGAAGAGCGAACTCAGGGCAGATGCAGGAACACAAATGAAGCAACGGTCTGGGGAAGTTCCGGAATGTCAGCCGCGCCATCGCACGCTCCGATCGCAGCCCATCCTCGTGGGTCCGGGATGCATGGGCTCCGGGGTCGGGAATTGCCAATGCTGGTTGGCATCGGCGATTTCCTGCAGCCATAGTGCGCGGGCATGGCTCGGCGTTTCATCGCGCGCACGTATTTGTTTGACGGGTGTCTGGCCGGCCAGACGTGTTTGGGTATCACCGGACGTCGTGCAGCAGGACGGCTTCCGACGTCGGCGTCTCCAGGATGAGCCCCAGCTTTTTGCCATCCGGCGATGGCCGAATCCAGTTCACCGTCGTTCCCGGCAGGGTTGCCACCTTCACCGCGGTGGCCGCCTCCAGGGGTTGCCGCCAGATGGTTGCGCCCGAGCCGTTCTGCGTCACGTAGAAAATGCTCTTGTGGTCGGCGGAAAATGCGAAGCGGTTGAAATCGCCGGAATCGGGGGGGCGAAAGCTGCGCGTGGTTCGCAGAGAATCGAGCGAAACGATCTGCAGCGGCGCACCATCCGCGATGGCAGCGGTTGCCAGCATTTTGCCGTCGGAAGAAATGTCAAACCATATGCGCCCCTGCATTATCTTTTGCGGAGCTCCACCCTGCAGGGACTGTCGCATCAGGCTCGGATTGTTCGCGTCGGCATCGTCGGCATAGTAGATCCACTTGCCGCCCGCCGCGCACTCCGGAAAGAAATCGTCGGTCCCTTTCGTCACCTGTGTCAATCCGCTGCCATCCAGATGCAGCGTATAGATGCTGCGAAGATCTCCCTGCAGGGTGGCGCCCTGCAGGGCCATCGTTTCCGGTCCGCAAAGAGACGGCTGGCCCAGCACATACCCTTTCGCTACATTCACCGCGGTTGTCTCGTCATTGGCAAGATTCACGATTCTCAGGACCCCGGAGCCGTCCGCCACAATGGTGTTGTTGTCCACCCACGCGAACCACACCAGTTCCGCGGTTTGGTGTTCCTCGAGCGAGGAACCGGCCGCCAGAGGAAGTTCGGCGAATCTTGCGTCCAGGTTGTTTTGCGTGGTGGCGATGGTCCTGGCATCGGCGGTGAGACTGATGCCCGAATAGACGCTCAGGTCGTTCGTGATCGGCCGCATCTGCCCCGGAGGCCAGGAAAGAAAGCCAACCGGGGCAAAGTCGACTTTTTCCATGCTGGTTGTGAGCAGACCCTTTCCGTTTGGGATCCACTGCCAGTCACTCAGGTGCCCGCCCAGCGCTGCGGATGAAGCTACGGTCCGCGTCGATCCCGAGCTGAACTCGAGGCTGTGCAGGTTGCCGGACGTGTCTTCGAGGACTGCGAATCGGCCGCTCGGAGAACAACCGGCAAGGAGTGGAAACGGCTTTTTTCCGTTCGCCAGAACCTGCTGGTCGCTGCCATCCGTGCTGGCGCTGATGAATTGGTAAGTGCCCGCGGCGGGATCCGGTCGATAAAAACACAATCTCTGGCCGCCATCGGTGAAGGTGAAAGGGAAACCCGATTCTGTGCCCGTGATCACCCGCGTTGGCTGACCGCCCAGAACCGGTATGCGGTAATCGTCCCAGCGATTGGGCGGCGGCGTGCCCAGCGCTTCGATTCGGAAATAAATGTAGCTGCCATCCGGAGAAAACGCGATGCGATCGTAGTGGTAGGCCGGATCCTGGACAATCGTTCGTTCGCTGTTCGTCGGAATGTGGTGAAGCAGCAGGATCTGCGTACCGTTCGCGTCACTCACCACGGCCGCCAGATAAATGCCGTCCGGCGAAATGGCGAGACTCCGTACGTGTTTGCTGTCGATCGCTCTTTGCAGGGAATAGTGGGCAAACGGCGCTCTCGAGTGACCCGCCGCAACGAAGTATATGGCAATGGCGGCTGCGGGAATCGCAGCCAGTCCGATCCACCACGCCAGCGCTTTTCCTCCCCGGCGCTGCTCCGGCGCTTCCACGGCAACCGACGATGAATGACCCGGCTGCGATAACGCTTCCAGCGCAAATGCCAGGTCCGAGGAGGACTGGAAGCGTTGTTCCGGGTTCTTCTCGAGGCACCGATGAATAACGCGCTGCAGCCCGGGAGGCGTGTGCGGCGCGATCTGCGAAATCCCCGGCGGATCTTCATTCAGGATGGCCGTCATCGTCTCGGCCGACGTTGGCTTCCGAAAAGCCCGCTTGCCCACCAGCATCTCATACAGAATGGCGCCGAAAGCGAAGACGTCGGCCCGATGATCGACCGTCCCGCCTCGCACTTGTTCCGGAGACATATAGCCGGCCGTGCCCATCGCCAGGCCGGGATCGGTTTTGTAAGTCTGGGTCGGTTCACCGCCGCTGCTGTCCGGTTGCGAATGCGTTAATTTCGCCAGGCCGAAGTCCAGGATCTTGATGCGGCCGTCTTTGGTGACGAACAGATTCTCCGGTTTCAGGTCCCGATGGACGATTCCTTTCTCGTGCGCTGCCGCCAGCCCATGAGCGATCTGAACCCCATAGTCGATCGTCCTGCGCAGCGGCACAGGACCCTGCGTCAACTGCTGCCGCAGCGTATCGCCCACCAGCAGTTCGGAAACCAGATAGGGCACTCCCCCGGAAACGCCGAATCGGTAAACCCCCAGGATGTTGGGATGGTTCAGAGCCGCCGCCGCCTGCGCCTCCTGTTCAAAGCGCCACAGCCGGTTCGGTTCATTCGCAACAAAGGCCGGCAGCACCTTGATCGCCACGTCTCGCTTCAGCACGGGATCGCGGGCGCGATAAACCTCGCCCATGCCGCCTGCCCCTAACAGGCCCAGAATTTCATAGCCCTCCAGTTTCGATCCCGCTGCCAGTGGCATGTTGTGGCGGATTATACCCTGCATCCCGCGCGCTGACAGAACCTCCGAGCCATGGCCTGCGGATGTGCAGGCGCTGTCAGCATCAGGTCGTTGTGAGATCGGTCCGCGGGAATCCCGCCTCTCAGGCGCGCTCCACCAGCACAGCCTCTGTCTCCGGCTCCGATGGATCCGGTGCGAAGGGAGCGGCGGTCACTGCGCGATAGCAATTGATCGCCACGATCCGTTCCTGTCCGGCACAGGCGGGAGCAACTTCATGGGGCACAATTCCGCCCAGCAGAATCATGGTTTGTCCCCGGTCCAGCGGCACCGAAGTTCCCGCCGCTCTTCCCGCCGCCCGCGCTGTCGACAACGGTTCGCGCATCAGATCGGGATAAACCACCAGCTCGCCGGCGGGCCGATCCATCGCGCACGGCGTGAGCGACGTGATCACCGCCACATCGCACTGCAGAACATCCCGATGCAGCGCCAGAAAGTCTCCCGTCCGCTCGTAGTACGAATAGGTCCCGCTGCCCGTCGGAGCAACCCTGAGCCCGCACACTTTGGCCAGCGTTTCGGCCATCTGTTCGCAGCCGTGCAGCCCCCAGTGCAGCTCCCCGCCTGCGCCCGATCGATAGGCCCGCGCCGGACAACCGCCTCGGCCCTCCGTTCCGTCCGACTCCTCCACAACCATTCGTTCGGCTTCGGCGCGCGTTTGCTCTGCTTCGTCGCGCAGGTCCCCGAGCGTCTGTTCGTCAAACAGCCCGCGCACCACGAGGTATCCGCCGGCAGCGAACAGGCGAGATTGCAAAACCTCTGCCGGCGGGTCGAATTGCCAGTCGTGAATGGTCACGGAGCGGATAGCCGATGGATCGTTGGAGTCCGGTACGGTGTTCAGTCGTCGCGCAGTGGAATGAGTCCGTCCGAGCAGCGACTCAGCGGTGTTTCGGCGGTGGCGCCGTCGGCGGTAGAACCGGCGGAGTGGTCGGCGGTTTAACCGGCGGCCTCGCCGTCGGTGGTAGAACCGGCGGAATGAGCGGCGGCTTAGTCGGCGGCGTCAGCGGCGGCCTGGCTGTCGGCGGTTGAACCGGTGGCCTGGCGGTCGGCGGTTGAACCGGCGGCGTGTGTGGCGGCTCGGCCGAGTGCTTCAGCGGTGGTCTGATCGGGTCAACCGATTCCACAGGATGATTGGGTGAGGACATGGATCAACCTCCGTTACCGGGGATGCGGAACACTTGTACGCGGTCCGCGAATCCGGGGATGACCCACGGGCGTGCCCATTATATACACATCCTCGAAATTGCCAAATCGTCCTGCTTGCTCCTGCCACAGGACCCCGCCGGCGGCCAAAGAGTCGCACCACCTCCCGGCTTGTCCCTGCACACAACGTCCTCTACACTGGCGCGGTGCAGGTGATCTTCAGCTGTGAAAATACAGCCTACATGCGGTGGCAAGCGGAGTTTCTCCATTACACCTACGTGCAGGCAGGGATGGACGCCGAATTAACAGCCCTGGTTGCGGCCACGGACGAAGCGGAGATCGAATTCACCTGTAACCGCGTCCGCGTCGCAAACTACAAACACTCCGTTCCCAACGCACCCATTCTTACTCTCAACAAGCCGGGCGGAATCGCGGAGTGGGCTGCCCTCGACGGTCCTCGCGATGAAACCGTCCTCATCGTCGACCCCGATTCCGTGTTTGTCCGCGCCATCGTCGATCCCGGCCCATTGGCGGCAGGCCAGGCGTATTCCGAGTTGCACGACTACATGAGCGTCGATATCCCCGGCAACCGCACCGTCATTCACCGTCACTGCAGGCAGGAACTCCGTGCCCGCGTTCAGCCCGTGGGAATCTACATCTTGATCAATCGAGCCTGCCTCGCTGAGCTGGCCGTTCGCTGGCTTCAGAAATCCATTGAAATCGGCGCCGATCCTGTCTCCCGCGAAGCGCTCCGTGGCACGGGCTGGCTGAGTGACATGTGGGGATACGCTATCGCCGCCGCGGAACTGGGAATCCATCATCACCTGACCGATTTTTCCCAGATGACCGGCTCTGATTCTTTACACAATCCCATCGTGCATTATTGCTTTCCCCTAATGGAAAACCGGGAAGACTTCTGGGAGCCGGATACTCAGAAACCAGTCTTATGGAGTAAGTGGACCTATGCGCCATGGGAGACCCCGCCCGATTCCGCGGGTACCACCGTCGAAGGCGCATTTCTGCTGGAGCGCCTGCGGGAATTCATCAACGCCAGGAACGCAGAGAGTACGTGAGCACACTGGTAGGTCTGACTCTCGGCCGAACCCCTTGCGATCGGCTGCATCCAAAAGCGTATTTCTCGGATGAACATCCGCGGCACTATTGCTTCCGATGCTCCGGAAGGTTTATAATCCTGGAGCATGGAGGGGCCCATGAATACCTCAACCGAGACGCTGACGCCGACCGAAGCCGCCGTTGTTTCCGGTGTGTCGGTGCGCGATGTGCACCGGGTGATCGACGAGCACATCCTGCCGGAGAGTTTCTATGACACGCAGGATGCCAGATCGTTCAAGAGTCACGCCTGTGTGTTCATCGCCTTCTACTTTGGCGCAGCCGACCGGCTCACGTCAGAAGAGCGGCAGCGTGCCATCACGCTGGCGAGCCGGAAGTCTTCCGATGTGAGGTCGCGCACGAAGACTATTCAGGATGAATTCCTGACCATTGACCTGGCGCCATTTTGGAAGAGCGTCGATGAGCGCCTGGTGCGTTTGAACGCGGCGCGCGCCCAGGTGATCGAAGACAGCGAAATTCTGAGCGGAACTCCGGTCATCAAAGGAACACGGGTGCCGGTGTACGATGTGGCCGCGTCGGTGGCCGCCGGCATCCCGATGGAGAGTATTCTCTCTTCCTATCCCAGCCTCAAGCGGGAACAGGTGGAACTCGCCGCGCTCTTTGCAGAAGCGAATCCGCAGCGCGGCAGACCAAGGCAGCGCATCGTGCCGCCTGCGGGAGCTAAGATCATCTCGTCTCGCCGCAAGCTTCGGTCTGCTACGAAGTGACGAAACTCCTCATCGACGAATGCCTCAGTTCAGAACTTGCTTTGATGGCCCGCCAGCGAGGCCACCACGAGGCCTCGCACCTCGTGTGGATCGGCAAGTCCGGCTGGAAGGACTGGGAGCTGAAGCGAGTTCTGCTGGACGAGGACTGGGTCCTGGTAACAAAGAATAGCGCGGATTTTCGTGGACCGCGGAGCGCGCCAGGGACCAAAGGCCAATATGCGGACGTAGCGCTCCACGCAGGGCTTGTCTGTCTCAATGGCCCTGTGGGCATGGACCTGGCGCTCCAAAGAGAACTTTTCTCCGAAGTGCTCGACGAACTCGAAGTGAACGGCGATCTCACGAATCAGATTCTCGAAGTGACGCTCGAAGAGAGCGAAGCCGGCATTCAGATCGTGAGATACAGTCATCAGCCCTCGCCAAAGGATCTGGAGCGATAATGAGACAGATGAAACGCGGGTAAAAACCGATGGCCCGCATTACGGAAATGCACAAGCGATGGATGAAGGAGCCGAAATACCGGAAGGCATACGAGGCTCTTGAAGACGAGTTTGCCGTTGCGAAGGCTGTGATTGCTGCCCGCAACCGCGCCGGCCTCACACAAATGGAACTGGCCCGAAAGATGGGAACCACGCAGCCGTCGTCGCCAGAATGGAGGGCGGGCGTATCCAGCCATCATTGCGAACCCTTCAACGCCTGGCACAGGCGACCGGCTCAAAGCTCACGATTCGTTTTGAGCCTTCAGAGCGCACAGCAGGTTAGCATCATGCCTGGGTAAACTGGAACAAGATTGACGTGACGATCCGTGGCCCCGTAGCTCAGGTGGCCACTCGCCCGGCAGGGCGAGAACAAAGGAAATCCAGCAGTTTCCGAAACTGCTGCGGCGATAATGGGAACGTGGCCCCGTAGCTCAGGTGGCCACTCGCCCGGCAGGGCGAGAACAAGAAAAATCCAGCAGTTTCCGAAACTGCTGCGGCGATAATGGGAACGTGGCCCCGTAGCTCAGGTGGCCACTCGCCCGGCAGGGCGAGAACAAGAAAAGTCCAGCAGTTTCCGAAACTGCTGCGACGATAATGGGAACGTGGCCCCGTAGCTCAGGTGGCCACTCGCCCGGCAGGGCGAGAACAAGAAAAGTCCAGCAGTTTCCGAAACTGCTGCGGCGATAATGGGAACGTGGCCCCGTAGCTCAGGTGGATAGAGCAGCAGTTTCCTAAACTGATTAGGGGCCTTTCGCACAGAATCGCATCGGCTTGCATATCGGCCCTAACACTCTGTTTTCCGGATAGTTGCGGCTACAACCTTGGTTGCACTCACCTGCAATCGATTGCATGGACGGCTTTGAGAGTGGTCACCAAATCGGTCACCGAAATATTTGCCAACTTGATGACGTGGGGGCCGCTTTCTCTCGCATGTTCATTCCCTTCGTCGACGAACATCCCTTGCCTCACCACGCTCTCCATCGCGATCAATGATCGAAGAGGTGAGGCTACCAATTTCAGACCCGATTTCCCGGATTGCATGGCCAAGCCTTCTCGCTGAACATCGGGTGCCACTCTTTCTTGGCCGCCCAGACTCCGACGAACTCATCTTTGCTGCAGGAGAGCAGGGAAACCCTTCGTTCAATTCGTTCGACGCAAACTCCGGTGCGGTGCAATCGTTGCAAAAGCCCGCAGCGGATGAGCCTTTAAGCTCATTTATGTTGCTGCCCGCGTATAAGAACCACACGATTCCCCAGACCTATTGAGGAGCCGATACGCCTGCTCCTGGTGTGAGGAGAGAGCAGGCAGCCTTCTGCTCCTGCCCTTTCCAGAGCTTGG
>JASHPM010000232.1 GCA_030038115.1 Acidobacteriaceae bacterium
CCTCCGCGTATTTACACAAGCGGCTTGACGACACCCAACCTGCGCCCGAATTGACGATTCGCCGATGCTCATCTATCGTCGATTGCTCGGCGTCGCTGAACCTCAAGATCGCTGTACGGTGCATCAGCCCCCCATCGCGAGTAACTCACACAGCTGATCCCCAAAATCTCCGGGTATCCTAGACACATAGGGCCCAATTGCATGCGGCAACGATTCACCTCTGGCGAGGCGGCGCAAAAGCAGGCTGACCAGGGAAGTGTTCGAACTTCTCGCTGCTCGATTTCGCGATGTCCATACATCAACGATCTCCCTTTGGGGCGCCCTCACGCTAACCGAATCAAGGAGAAAGCTCGTCCCGACCGGCGCAAGCAGATCCTCACGTTGTTCGGAGTGTCTCAGCCGTAACAAGCGCTTCCGAACCTTGACAACCTGCTCGCCTATCACGAACGATCGCCAAGCGCCGTCGATCGAGGGACGGTACAGCAACCCCGGAGGGAGGCTCGCCAGCGGCTTACTCGCCGTTACACAGACGAGGTCCCCACGTCGCCATTCGGCCATGCACGGAAGGCCCGAACCATACAAAACTTCCTGCTCAAAGAGGGGGGTCTCGTACACCAGCGCCTCCTGGTGGACTTCGAGAGAGCCGATGGTAGATGCGATGTCTAGGATCAGCTCCCTCTCTAGCAGCGCGGAAGGTCGAACCAACGACGGATAGAGAGCGAATATAATTGAACCGCCAGCCCTCACTAACTGAGACGCAGCGAATAGCCAACCCATGGTGTCCGTAAGATACCAAGGGGCGTCGAAGATCACCGCGTCAGCCCTTAACCGCAGGCGACCGGAATCAATCGCATCCATCAGGTGCACTTCCTCAGATCTGCCTAACTCCGGAAATCGATTAAGCAAACAGGGATTCTTGTCAACCAAGACAACACTGCGGGACTGGTGGATCGCAGCAATCGCTACCTTAGGAGCGCCGAGGCAAATCGTAACGCCGTTCCTGCTCCCATATTCACCGCTTAGCTCGTGCGCGGTGCGCGTAGTGAAGTACCACTCATAGTCAAGAGCGTGCAGTTCAGGATGGTATTCGGGCGCCGGGGAGCACGAATAATTCTCGCACTTCAGAGCCTGACCGTTCTCCAGCAGGACGACATCGGACGGGAACATGCCCTTCATTTTCGAGAAGACGCCAGCCGGCGACTCACATCCTGCCAACGCCTGAGCTAGCGTTTCCCGGGCCGCGGAGCGGTACTGCGCATTGATCTGCGCGAGCCGATCGGCAGACGGATTCATGATGTCGGCGACCCGCTGTTGAATCATGAAATCACCAATCCATGGTCGCGATCCGGCTAAAGATGCCACGGCTGCTCCTTGGCAAAAGCACAGCTGTCAACCGAATATAGCATCGCCCAGTAATATAACCGGGAGGTCGGGCGCAGTAGCCGGACATGTACGGCCCAACAACACAGCATAGGCGGTTCAACCGGTCCCTGCGCTGATTTGCAGGCCTCAAACGATGTGAGAGGCACCATTGGGGAAGAGTGCGATCTGGCTCTGGGCCCTCGCGCCTGCCGCAGGCGCTTCCTCATCCTCATTTTCGGCCTGCCGAGAGCTGACCTGCTCTTCGCGAAGCTCTGAGTATTTAGTCGCATTGCCCCGTGCCAAGGCTACGGGGTACCTTGCGGCATTCTGCGTGAGCTTCCTCCGAATGGCATCACTGGGGTCGATTCCAACTTCGTGCGCCAACAACAAGACGTAAATCAGGACGTCCGCAATCTCCTCCTCGAATCGTTTGTTACCCTTCTCGGAGTGGACAAGTTCCAGCGTTTGAGAATCCGATTTCCACAGCATCAACTCCTGCAACTCGGCAACCTCAACCGAAAGAGCGGCGGCGAGGTTCTTGGGCGTGTGAAACTGACCCCAATCTCGAGCATCTCGGAATCGCAATATCCTACGGATCAGATCTCTGATTTCCACGGCACCATGGTTTCATTGAGAGCGCCGTTAAGTCCACATCCAGATTTCCGAAATTCGCGGGTGTGATTCCAAGAGCTTGGCGCAATTTACACAGGCGTCAACAGGGCCGTGCCCCGAAACTGGGCAAGGCAGTTCTCGGTCACCCAAGCTGCGGCCGCGAATTCCGATATTCGCTTGCCTTAAAGACGCGCACCCACTGCCTTGAGGCTCAGGGGGTGTGCAAAACAGGCCCGGTATCCATTTGGGTGCACCAAAATGGAAACCTCGGACGTTGGCCCGACTGGGGACCCCGCCCCGCGACCCCGCCCTTCCTCAAACCAAGAATGGACCGCCTCCCGACCCGAGACGCTCTGACAATTTGACAGCTTGCAGGGAAAGGGGAACTGCAAATGGGTCAGAGGTCAAAATACCGGAAATTCACCGAGGCGTGTCGGGAGGTGCATATCCCCCGGCAGCTGCTCCACCAGAGCCCGCCTCCGCTTCACCAACCGGAGCTGAGTCTGGAACTCTTTAGCTCGTGAACGTCATCCGCCGACCAACCAGCCACCGCGCAAAACTGCTGCGATCCGCTACCAGCTACCGGCTACAGGCTACCGGCTGTTTTTGTCAAGCTTTTCGCCCACGGTACCGAAGTTTAATCCCTGATTCCACGCAACTTCCCCGCCAACAACCCCAAAGAAAGTTGGCCTTCTAATTCTCCGGACTTGGTATTCTGATAATAGGGGGTAAAAAAGAGTTTTCCCCCGGACAATCAGGAACCAGAAGGGTCGCTGCGGCGGCCCTTTTGCATGCTCGGAGGAAAACCACCTTGGCTCTCGAAGGCCGCTTCTGCTCGGTACCGGATTCGCTGGGGCCATGTGTCCTTTGCCGGATCGAAGCAGCCGAGTCTGAATCACACTCGGCCGGATCTGAATCACACGCGGCCAGGTTTGATTCACACTCGGCCGCATCCCCGTCAAACTCGGCCGAACATGATGCAAACGCAGCCGAGTCCCAACTCACTCCGCTGCCATCATCTGCGCCCAACCCGGCCGAGTCTGATGCACACTCGGCCAGGTCTGAATCAAACTCGGCCGAGTCGCAACTGATTCATTCCAGGTCCCCTATCCTGTTATCGAGCTCGATAACTCCGCTAACTCACAGAAAGCAACAGGCCGACGCCCAGGGGAGGGAGGGAGTGGAGGGGGGTGCCATTCTTCTCCGAATCGGGCTCACTGTTTTTTCCCCCACACGCTTTGCAAAAACAAATAACGGTCACGATGCTGATCCGGTCCTGCTTCGGAGTTCACATCCAGATGCATCAGCTGCCACCCGTCTCCCGCGTTGTATTGCGGCCAATCCGGTGCTCCCCCTCCGTTCGGGTTCCCGGTCCTGGCAAAGTTCGTCCAGTAAGTCTCCACCAGATCGCTTAGTTTTTGATCCTCAGGTTGCCACACCGCATCCGTGCGCGAATTCAGCGTTCCGAAGACATACTCGATTTCGTCGGAATGGAAGGCGCCCGATCCGGCCGGATGATACTTATCGGCCGGCGCCGGCCTCTCGAAGTGGTAGCGATATACCGGTGCGGCGCCGTTTGCGGCCTGGGCCTCCAGCCACTCCCACGTGGAAAACGCGATGAAACTGTCTCCCGCGAAGTCAATTGCGGAACGCACCGCCTCCGCGTCGCTCTGCGCAGGATAAACATGCAGAAAATCCTGCGCGCGCTCTCCGAAACTCTTCTCGGCGAGTTCCTGGAAACTCTCGACCGTCGGCGGATGAGGGAAGTTGACCGCCAACGCACTTGGCTCGTCGCGGTTCCATCCCGCCATTAACGGAATGTGCGCCTGCTTTCCTTCGCTGTAGATCTGCGGAACGCTCTCCGGCAGGAAGTATCCGTCCACATCGGGCCCCAGGCCCGGACGGCCCGGTGTTGCCTGCGTCGACATTTTCTGCAACATGTCCTGCGCGCTCATCGCCCGCAGCGCAGCAAGGTCCGAGGTACCGAAGGCGGACAGGGCAAACGCCGGATCGGTTTTTTCCCGCTCTTCCAGCGGGCCGAAAGACAGGCCACGGCTGCCGAAAGCTGCGCCGCTCTCGCCGATAGCATGGGCGAACAGCCCTTGCGCCAGCGGCGAAGCCATTTGCGCGCTCACCGAGAACGATCCCGCCGACTCGCCAAACAGAGTCACGTTGCCCGGGTCCCCTCCAAACGCGCTGACATTGCGTTTCACCCATTCCAGCGCCGCTGTCTGGTCCATCAGGCCGTAATTCCCCGCCGCGTGCTGCGGCGACTCGGCAGCCAGACCCGGGTGCACAAAAAATCCAAACAAGCCGAGTCGGTAATTCATGGACACAACCACCACACCCTTATGGGCCAGGTGCTCACCGTCCTGACGCGGCTCTGAGGTCGTTCCGGCAACGAAGCCGCCGCCGTAAATCCACACCATTACAGGCAGCTTTGCGTGCCTGTCTTTTGCCGGCGTCCAAACATTGAGAGTGAGGCAGTCCTCGCTTTCTCCGGGATCGCGAAAATGCATGTCATGGAAGATATCCGGCTGCATGCAACGGAAGCCGAAGCTGGTTGCCTCGCGAACGCCCCGCCATTTGAAATCTGTCTGCGGTGGCTTCCAGCGCAGCTCTCCCAGCGGCGGAGTCGCATAGGGGACTCCAAGGAAAATGCGTACCTGACCGTCATCGCTCAGTTTTCCGTGAATCTTGCCTTTGTCCGTTTTGATGGTCAGATTATTGGCTCTTGCCGATATGCCGAAAATCATGAATACACACACTGCTGCCCAAACGTGTTTCCCAAACGCACGCATTCGACTGGCCTCCATGCCTCTTGATCAGCAAACTCACCAAAATATCAGAGGGATGGCTATACCCGCTCAAGCGCCAACATTTCGTCGATGGTTTCCCTGCGCCGGATAAGGCGGACGCGTTTGCCTTCGACCAGCACCTCCGCGGGACGAGGACGGGAATTGTAGTTAGAGGCGAGAGACATTCCGTAAGCGCCGGTATCGAGAATGGCGACCAGATCCCCAGGCTTCAGCACAGGCAATGTGCGGTCGCGGGCAAAGAAGTCTCCTGTCTCGCAGACCGGGCCGACCACATCGGCAACGGCCTTTCGGGACGATTGGGCCGGCGCGACCGGAACGATTTCGTGATACGCCTGATACAGTGCCGGCCGGAGCAGATCGTTCATCGCGCTATCGACGATCACGAAGGTCTTCTCGCCGTTCTTCTTTACGTAGAGCACTCGGGAAAGCAGAGCCCCAGCCTGCGCCACGAGAAAACGGCCAGGCTCAAGAAGGAGCCTAAGGCTACCCAGGGATTCAACGATGGGAATTAATGCGGCCGCGTACTGGCAAACTTTCTCTTCGGCGTCGAAGGCGCGGTCGGGATGATACTCCACACCAAGCCCACCGCCGACATCCATCAAACGGATCGCATGACCGTCTTTTCGCAGTTCGACGATCAGCCTCGCGACTCGCCTGGCCGCGGCGCCAAAGGGGTCCGCGCTGCGAATCTGCGAACCGATGTGGACACTGACTCCGCTGGGCTCGAGATATTTCCCGGCCTTTCGGTATACCGCTCGTGCCCTCCGGATATCGATGCCGAATTTGTGCTCTCGCATACCGGTCGAAATATAAGGATGCGTTTCAGCGAAAACGTCCGGGTTAACCCTCAGCGCGATCCGCGCCCGCGTGCGAAGCTTCGCGGCTCGTTCGGCAAGCAGTTCGAGTTCACCTTCACTCTCGACGTTGAACAGCAGGATTCCCGAGCGCAGAGCCAAATCCATTTCTGGAGCCGTTTTGCCCACGCCGGAAAAGACGATCCTCGTGGCAGCGGCGCGGTCGACGCTCAGCACGCGCTCGAGTTCGCCGCCGGAAACCACATCGAATCCCGCACCGCGCCGCGCCAGCAGGTCAAGGATCGCAAGCGTCGAGTTGGCCTTGACGGCGTAACACACCAGGTGGGCAATCGGGCCAAATGCCCGGTGAAAGAGCTTTAGGCGCTGGTCAATGTGCCTGGCCGAATAGATATACAGCGGCGTTCCGAACCTGCGTACAACACTCTCCACGCTGACGCCGTCGCAGCGCAGCGATCTTTTTGCATCGGGATAGAAAAATGGACGGCTGGAAATCGAAGGACCTCAACAAAACGATGTCCCTGAGATTATCTGGCTTCCTGCGCCGGGTAAAGCGCAGGCTCTCGGTCCCTGTGTATGCATGGCCCCGGTGAAAGCTCATTCTTACGGATGCGCGTCGAGTTCGAAGTTAAGAGTTGCGCTGCCTGTCACCGCCATCACCACGAGCCGAGCCCCTTGACCGTTCGCCGTGAACGGTGTCAGGGTGGCCGAACCGTCGATGGCTGATGTTGTCACAACCGACTGTTGGGCGAGAACCGGCGCCGGCGAACAATCTCCCTGCACCGGGCACGGTTCGGTCCAGCCATCGAGTGTCTCCGCAAAGGTCACGGTCGCTCCCGCAAGCGGATGACCAAACGCATCGATAACATGCAGCACGACAGGCGCGAAAGCCTGGCTCGCAGGAATGTACTGGGTCGTTCCGTTCCATGGGACCAGCGCGGTGTTTTCTGGATCCACTGGTGTAATGGAAAAAGTGCCGCAGCTTGTACTGCCGGCGAGACACGCATTCACTGCGGCATTGGCGCTCATATTAAAGGGCCCGGCTACCAGCTGATTGGACACGAACCCGTTTGCATCGCTGACATTTTGGTTGGCGGAGATGCTGACACCTGAACTTTGGGACGTCCAATTAACGGTTTGGGCCGGCGCGGCCACTCCCAACGTGTTGAGTACCAGCGCCTGCACCGGCCATTGCACTGTTGCCCCCATGGCAATGTACAGATTCGGTGTCAGAGCCGCGATGGACGGCGGCGTTGCCCCGGTGAACTCGGTCTGCACGCTGCTTCCGTTAGTCAACGACGCCGTGATTTGCGCGAGCGCGGTTGAGTTGGGAGTAATCAGGAGCGTAGCTGTGCCATCGCCAGCGGTGACGGCACTGCATGACGTTTGACCGCAACCGAGGACGACCGTTCCCTCCGTTACAGCGAATGTCACGGTCACGCCCGCAGCGGGAGTCTGAGCCGTCACGTTCATGGCCCGAACCGCGAAAGGTTGCGGCACTCCGATCGCGACGGAACCCATCGGGGCAACGAGTAATGAGATGGCGTCGTCGGGTTCAGCGTCGTAGCTCACCCCGCTGTTGATTGCGGCGACGCCAAGGGTCTGCGTATCCTGGATCTCGACCGGGACGGTTCCTGTGACACTACCGGATGCGGGAGCCATGGCCACAATCGTTATCGGAGTCAGGCTGGTCACCGGCGCCGCGACTCCGTTGACGGAAACAATGACCGATGGACGGAAGCCCATGCCCTGAATCACCATCTGGCCGCCCTGCACCGGCAGTCGAGTCGGCGACACACTGTCGGCATAAAGAATCCGCCCGTGATATGCGTAATCGGGGCGCCCGTCGCCGCGCAGATCGGCCAGACCAATGCGAACCTCGCTGTCGGCCGCCGTTAATACCGGAAGTGTGGTCAGTCCTGCCACGTTGCCATTGAACGGCTGAACCGTTCCTGTGACTGGAGCAATGCCGACGTTGTCTGTTCCGTTCCAGGCGCCCAGAACGACCTGAGCCTTGTCCTCCGCATTCGAGCCGTTTTCGTCCAGCGCCTCTGCTTCCACGGTAAACTCGCATCCGCCGCGCGCCCACCACTCGAACCAGCCGGTATGTCCGTATCCGGTGATGCGAGCGGTCCATTCACCGGTCTCGGGCACACTTGCTGGCGAGTCCTCCGCTCCGTCCGCTCCGCTTTGAGCCTCATCCGCCGCGTCGTTCACAACAACAGTCTGGGTCATGAGAGATCCGGCACTGAGTGTGCCGAGTGCGATTATCGGCATCGTTCCGGACGGAACGACCTGGCCGGTTGTATAGGGCCCGACCGAAGAATTTCCCGTATAGAGAGGATTCAGAGCCTCGAACGTCAGCTGATATTGTGCGGCCGTCACGCCGGGTGGCAACGGTACGCCGCTGAGGTCGAAGAACCCTTCCAGCGAAGGATCGTCGTTGCCGAAGCGATTCAGCGGATTGCCGGCTGCGTCGGTGGTACCAGTGATCGGGTTTCCGGCATTTCCCTGGAAGGACACTCCGCTCACTGCTGTCGCGGTATAGCGAACATCAGGAACGCCGTTGGCGAGCGGCTGAAGAACCACGTTGACACCCTGCATTCCCTGGCCGCCAGGAAACTGAATCGTTCCCTGTACAGAAATGGTTGCCGAAGCGGTGATGGTTTTGCCTGTAAAGCCAGTAATGTTCGCTGTGGTCACAGGGTAGAGCCGGTTCAAGGCAGCGATGTCGTCGGTGCGCAGCTGAGTCGCGTTGGGCATGCACTGGCCAATGCCTCCATTGCAAAGCCGTTCGATGGGATGCATGATCGGCCAACCCACCAGTCCATTGGCGGTGATTTGATCATTCACGAACATCTCTTCGTTGGTTTGCGACCAATCGAGTCCCAATAC
>JASHPM010000024.1 GCA_030038115.1 Acidobacteriaceae bacterium
GCCGAGTGGGATCACCGCGCCGCCCACGGCCTTTCCCTCCACGCCAACTACACCTGGGCGAAAGACATCAGCGACGCCCAGGGCAGCGACGCTCCCACCGTCTTCTCCGGCGAAGAGGCCTACGCCGTCGAGATCGCCAACCGTTTCGATCTCCGCTCCGACCGTGGCAATGTCGTCGCCACGCCGCGCCATCGCGCTCTCATCAGCGGCACGTACTCGTTGCCCTTCGGCGCAGGCCGCGCCTTCAACGGCCCGCGCCCCGTCAACGCCGCTCTCGGCGGATGGGACCTCAGCACCGTCACCACCATGCAGTCCGGCGACTGGCTCACCCCCACCACCAGCCCTGCCTTCGATCAGTCGAATACCGGCATGGCCGTTCGCTCCGGCGGCGGCGCCATTCTCCGCCCCGACTGTGGCTTCGGCGATCCCTACAGGACCACCACCCCCGGCCAGTTCTTCAATCTCGGCGCGTTTGGTGAAACGCCCGCGGGCGCGGGCCGTTTCGGCAACTGCGGCGTCGGCATCCTTCAGGGGCCCGGCCTGCTCGACGTCAACTCCGGCCTCGCCAGAACCGTCGCCTTCGCCGATCACTACAAGTTGCGTTTCGAAGCGACCTTCACCAACGTCCTCAACCGCTCGAACTTCGTTCCGCCGCAAACCAACATCAGCAACACGGCAACCTTCGGCGAGCTCACCCAGGTCCTTCCCCAGGGCCTCGGCGGCAACCGAACCGGCCAGTTAGCCCTGCGCCTCGACTTCTAACCGGCAACCAGGCGCGGCATCGGGACTCGCCCCAATGAACCGCACCCGCGGGTCGTTATGAGTTGGATTGCGGCGCTTGCTCCCGTCATCGCCCGCGCGCCTGTCGTCGTCCCCGCCGCTGCACAAAAAGGACCGATAAGACCATCCAGTACACGACCAGACACGCCCAGCCCGCCAGCTGCAGCCTGGGCGGCGTCTGCGTGCACACCGCAATCGAAATTAGGACAAGGATAGCCACCCCGGTGATCAGCTCAAGGAGTAGCCTCTTGCGGTGCGAGAGTTTCCGATACTCCGGCGGCAACAGGATTTGGTAGTAGGGCGGCATGACGCCAGGACGATTCTACCGACCGAGCCGCGGCAATGCAGGCCCGCGGCGAAGGGAGTCGATATTCTCTGTCCCAGGGAAACAATGCTCAGGAATTATCTGCGGGTCGGCTTGGCGGTTCGAGCCCATTTTCCCGGTTCCGGCCGAATTGCCGTTCCGGCCCGAGAACCTTCACCCTCGTTTCCCGCGCACACGCAGTTACGGCCCTGCCGCTTCGCGCGATACAGAGCCTCGTCCGCAAGGTGGATCAGATCCTCAGGCCGCATCGCGCCATCGTACGCTGCCACGCCCAGACTGCACGTCACCGCCAGCGGACCCAGTGCCGTCGGAATCGGTATCTCCGCGATGGCAAGGCGGAGTTCTTCTGCGCGCTGCATCCCGTTGTGCGGTGCGCAACTGGGCAGAACCACCAGGAATTCCTCGCCCCCATAGCGCCCCGCAAAATCATAAGGACGCATCGCCCCCAGCAGGCGGCCCGCCGCTTCCCGCAACACCTCATCCCCGGTCAGATGGCCATGCGTGTCATTGATGTTTTTGAAATGGTCCATGTCGATCATGAGCAGCGTGATAGGGAATCGATCGCGCTGCGCCCGGTAAACTTCCCTCTCCAGCATCGCGGTAATCGCCCTTCGATTCCACAGGCCGGTCAGGCCGTCTTTCAGAGCCTGCTCCTTGAGTGCCTCCTGCGCGTCCCCCGCCATCTCCGCGGCAAGAGTCAGTTGGGCCTTCGTCTGGTTCACCGCCTCCTCGAGCTTTTTGGCGTGTCGCACCAGGTAACGAACCCGCAGCTTGTGCAGTACCAGGATCAGCAGCAGCAGCAGAATGATGCACAGGCTTCGCAACCATCCCGTCAGCGGATACGGCTCGAGCACCGTAATCGGGATGCTTTGCTCCACAGGGCCCTTCAGACTGCTGCTCGCTGCAGTTTCGAAGTCGAACTCATAACGGCCTGGCGCCAGATTGTTGTAGACCGCCGCCCGCTCTTTCCCTGCTTCTTTCCACTCCGTATCGACACCAAGGAGCCGGTACTGCAGGTGATCGGACGCGCCCGATGGCGGAGCCGCGAATTGGATCTTCAGATTTCCCGCGCCCGGCCCGGCCGTCACCCCGCGTTCGAACGAGACTGCCTTTTGATTGAATTCCACTTGCGCGATCAGCGGCCGGGCGTGGGTCGTTTGCGTCTCGCTGTGCGCGGGATGAGCGCCCGCGGCCTGAGCCGCGCCCACCAGCCGCACACGCCTGTTCTGATTCGTCGCGTCCAGCCGGCCGGTAGCGGAACTGATCGGTGCCAGAACACTGAACAGCACGCCCAGCAGGAGGACGGTCAGGGAGACCTGAGATCCTGATGCCAGCCAGCCGTATTTGCGCACCCCAGGAGCTCCGGAGGCCAGCCATGGCTCTCGTTCCTGATCGGTCCGGCGAGTCCTGTCGTCGGGTCGGTCATGTCTCGCAAACATATATTTCGCGTCAATCCTGCTGACGCTCCCCTTCATGTGCCGTCCTGGTTAGATCGGGCATTTCAACTTCAAGGCAGATAAACCACGATGACCGTAGTCACCAGTAACCGCGACGTTTCCTGCAGCCGCGTAACAGTAGGAATCATCCGCGATAGAAGCGCTTTCCGCTATACCACTTAAGATAAGAATGCAGTAACTCAACCCATGACAAAACGGGTGATTTGCCCACAGTAACTGCCCCGATTTTGAACAGAAACGCCCGCTGTCCATCCGCGGAATCTTCGCAACACGCGCGCGTCCGTCCTTGCTTGTCTGCGGCCTCCAAAGTGCGCATGGAATCACGAACTGCGAGCCTTGCGTGTATAGTTCGGCCATTCCCTGTTTCGTTACAGGAACGCTATGAACCGGCTCACTGTTGCTGTCGTGCTGTTCACTTCGCTCTCCTCCGTCCTGGCGCAAACCGCCGTATCGAGGCGCACGCCAACCATCGATCAATCTCTCGAGATGCGCAGCGTGTCTGCCCCGCGTATTGCGCCCGATGGACGCCATGTCGTCTATGAGGAGTCGCGGACGAATTGGGAAGCGAATGCCTTTGAGACCGACCTGTGGCTGGCCGATGTGGCGACCGGCGAGACCCGGCTGCTGACTCT
>JASHPM010000233.1 GCA_030038115.1 Acidobacteriaceae bacterium
CCAGCGCGAAGAAGCTCGGCCTTTTCTGTTCTGGCGCGGCGAGCCAGAAATATCCGACGAACCTCCAGGATCAACAGGAGATCATGGGCGCACTGGCCGATATTCTGATGGAGATTCTGGTGATGGAGTCGGCGATCCTGCGCGCCGAGAAGTTTAGCGGGCGCAGCACCATCGCGATTCAGCTGGCGCAGCTCAGCACCGCGCGGTCGTTTCGCATCATTCAGGATTCCGCCGAGCGCGTTCTGGGCGCCGTGGCCGACGGGGACATGCTGCGCACGCAGATGGCGATCTTTCGCCGGCTCGCGAAGCATGATCCGATTAACACGGTTGCGCTGGGGCGCGGCGTTGCCGAAGAGGTGGTTGCGGCCGAGCGCTATCCGTTGTAGCTGGGTTCAGGCTGCAGACTCGCCCTGCACCAGCAGCCCCTGCACCAGGGCCTGCCATTCCCCTTCCAGGGCGGCGCGATAATACATGCGTCCCGCGCGGCGATACCAGTAGTCGGCGTTGGAGAGGGAACCTTCGCGGCGATGCAGGTAGGCATGAACGGCCATGCCCTCGGTGCTCTCGAGCTCGTCGACCAGGCTGTGTGCGCGCGCCCAGTCGCCTTTTGCGTCCCACCACAGCGCAGCTAAGGGGGCGGAGAATTCCTGGGGCGGTTCATCCAATGCGAGCGATCCCTGAAATTCGTTGGGCGACATATCGTGCGCGCCGCCTCCGTGCGGCCAGAGCCCATACCCCGCCAATATCACTGCAGAATCAGCTTCCCGATGGTGGCCAACTGCATATTCGACGTACCCTCGTAGATCGATCCGATTTTCGCGTCGCGATAGAACTTTTCGATGGGGTAATCCCGGACGAAGCCGTATCCGCCGTAAATCTCCACGGCCTGGCTGGCGACATCCTCCGCCACGCGCGAGGTGAACAGCTTGGCAATCGCCGCCTCCTTAACAAAGGGCAAACCGGCACACTTCATCCGAGCCGCGTTGTACACCAGCGTGCGTGCGGCCTCGATCTGCGTGGCCATCTCGGCCAACGCAAACTGCACCGCCTGAAACTCCGCGATGGCCTTGCCGAATTGCTTGCGCTCCTTGCTGTATTTCAGGGCTAGCGACCACGCGCCTTCGGCCAGGCCCAGCATCTGCGCGGCGATCCCGATACGGCCCTCGTTGAGGGTTTCGATAGCGATTTTGTAGCCCTTGCCCACTTCGCCCACGACGTTTTCGGCGGGGACGCGGCAATCGTCGAAGAGCAGCTCGCAGGTGGACGATGCGCGGATTCCCATCTTGTCTTCTTTGTGGCCGACGGCAAAGCCTGCCATGCCGCGCTCGACGAGGAACGCGGTGATGCCGCGATAGCCGGCCTCCGGGTTTACGGTGGCAAAGACGAGAAACAGATCCGCCTCCATGGCGTTCGAGATCCAAAGCTTGCGTCCGTTCAGCAAAAAGCCGCTTCCGTCTTTGCGCGCCTGGGTGGCCAGGGAAAAGGCGTCGGAACCCGAACCGGCTTCGCTCAGGGCATAGGCGCAGACCGCCTGCTGCGCCATGCGCGGCAGCCACAGGCGCTGCTGATCGCCGCTCGCCCAGCGCAGAAGGGCGTTCACCGCCAGCGTATTCTGCACATCGACAATGACCGCGACCGCGGGATCAATGCGGGAGATCTCCTCGACGGCGAGGACTGCGCTGAAGAACGACGCACCGGCGCCGCCCAGCTCCGGCGGAGCCTCAATCGCCATCAGTCCCAGCTCGAACAGCTGGCGCAGGATGCCCGGATCGAGCTTCTGCGCTTCGTCCATTTCGCGTACGCGCGGCGCGATCTCCTGCTGCGCAAACTGCCGCACAGTGTCGCGCAGCATCGTTTCTTCCTCGGTCAGCGAGGTCAGCGGTGGAATGGTTTCGACGGCAGACTCAGTTTCAGGCATGACAACTCCTCGCAGCGCAGCTGTTGCGGTGTGGCTGGCTGGTCAGAAATTGAGACTATCCTGGAAGCGTTACAAAAGGCTATCCCGGGTGAAGTTCCGGGAGCGGCGAGTCAGGAGCGAACGACGGCGGGGTCCAGATCCTTGATTGGGTCCTGCGGAGAATCGCCGATCGCCATGGACGGCATGCCGCTGAAGCCCGGCAGCACGCGGAGCCGCTTCAGAATTTTGCGGGTCAACCCTGTGAGCGGCTGTTCGGGGAGATCCAGCACGGGAACCCAGACGCGCTCGCCCGCATCTTTGGCCAGGATCTTCTGCTCGTTCATGGTGAGCCCATACACGGTCACGTAGTAATTCGTGTTGGTGATGGAGTGCCGGACGGTGAGAAGGAGCATGTCTTCGCTCTCCTGTCCTTCTTTGATCGAGGGCAACTCCCACATGTTGGGCATCTGGGCCGCATCCGGCGGACGGCGCTGCAGCAGTACTTCCGCCCTGGGCCACTGGCGGCGCTGCACGAGGGCGAGGGCTGTCTTGCGGCTGAGCATTTTCCTGGTGCGCGGCGCCGGGTGTTCTCCGCGAGTGGCGCAGCCTTCGCGTATCGGACATGCGAGACACATCGGTCCGCGGGGCAGGCAAACGGTCGCGCCCAGCTCCATCATGGCCTGATTGAAATCCCCGGGGCGCTCGCGATCCACCAGATCTTCCGCAGCGCGGCGCAGTTCTCCGCTGCGGGCCGAGCCCGGCACCGGTTCGTGCCCGAAGTAGCGCGTCAGCACGCGTTCCACGTTGCCATCGACCGCCGCGACCGGCTCCCCGAAGGCAATGCTGGCGACGGCTGCCGCGGTATAAACGCCCACGCCAGGCAGGCGGCTGAGCGCCGCGGCTGTCTTTGGAATTACACCCCCGTGCTCGGCAACGACGGCTCTGGCCGATTCATGCAGGGCCCGCGCGCGCCGGTAGTAGCCAAGGCCGCTCCACAGGGTCAGCACTTCCGCCTCATCGGCCTGGGCCAGCGACTGGAGGGTGGGGAAACGCGCCATGAACCGCGTATAGTAGTCGATGACCACGGCCACGCGCGTCTGCTGCAGCATGGTCTCGGAAACCCAGATGGCGTAGGGGTCGCGGGTCTGTCTCCACGGCAGGTCCCGCGCATGCTCGTCGAACCACTGCAGCAAATCCTGGCGAATATCCACGTGCTCCTGCCTCATCCCCATGCGAGGATTGTATTTTTGATTCCAGCTACTTTTTGGCCATTCGGCAATCCCACAAAAGGCGGAGCACCCGGTCGATTACTCTACGTCGGTAACCTATGGCGTTGGTTTCAGCCCCCCGCCCCCGCCAGGCATCTTCCTGTACCCTGAACGGTTGCGGATGGAACCCTGCTCCTTTATCTATCGACTGCCCAAAGCCGAACTACACCTGCATCTGGAGGGCACGGTCACTCCGGAAACGCTTGTCGAGCTGAGCATGCGGCATGATGCATCGCCGCTCGATCTTGCCCAGGCGCGCGCCCTGTATCGGTACACCGACTTCAGCGGTTTTCTCATGGCCTTCAAAGCGGTGTCAGAACATCTGCGGACCGCCGAGGACTATGAACTGATCACGTGGAGCATGCTCGAAAGCCTCGCGCGCCAGGGCGTGGTCCATGCCGAGGTGTATGTCTCGGTCGGCGTCGTCTATTACTGGCGCAGGTGCGAGTTCGAGCCGCTGTTCGGGGGCATGGAACGTGCACGCGCGCGGGCGGAGTCCGAGTTGGGCATCTCGGTGTACTGGATTTTCGATGCGGTGCGCCACTTTGGTCCCGAGGAGGCTGCTCCCGTCTTCCGCAAAGCGGCTCAACTGCGCCCACAGTTTCCGTCGATTATCGGGATCGGCATCGGCGGTGACGAGCGGCGCACCGGCGCCGAACCCTTCCGCGACCTTTATGCCGAAGCTCGCGATGCGGGTCTGCATCTCACGGCGCATGCCGGCGAGACCGTCGGCCCGGAGAGCATCTGGGGCGCGCTGAACATCGGAGCCGAGCGCCTCGGCCATGCGCTTTCGGCGATTCACGATCCGGAACTGATGGACCTGCTTGCGGAGCGCCAGGTGCCGCTGGAAATTTGCGTGTCGTCGAATCTGCGGACCGGGTGCTGCCGGACCGTCGAGGATCACCCGCTGCGGCGCTATTTCGATTCCGGCCTGATGGTAACCCTCAACTCCGACGATCCGGCGCTGTTTGAGAGCGACCTGACCGATGAGTACGGCCTTGCCCAGAAGCGCTTTGCTTTCACCGAGGAACAGTTGCGCGAACTGGCCGCGAACTCCATCGAAGCAAGTTTTTTGCCGGCGGAGAAAAAGGTAATGCTCCTTCGGGGTATCGAATCACTCAAATGACGTATGGCTGGCGCAACCCTGCCGATATATACACACAGATACCATGGGCCCAGGCGCTGTCTGCGCTATCATGGAACCATGGCGCCTTGGGGAAAGCGCATGTGCAGTCACGATAAAAATAACAAAGAGATTGAAGCTCTTCTGCCTGAATCGTCACCAACGTCCTCCGCGCTGCGCGCCATCGGCTGGACATCGGTTGCGCTCGCCGTTACCGCGCTCGGCCTCTACGTAGGCCGGGAATTGCGTCAGCGGTACAAGTTCAATCGGCGCACTCCGTCGGATTTCTTCTCACACGCGGGCGAAGAGCTGGGCGCCGAATACGGCGTAGGGATCTAGAGAGGCAGCCGTCTCTGATCAGACAGGACGGAACGTCCGGGGTGATCCCTGCGCTTTGAGCCCCACATCGAAGCTCTGGGAAGAAGCTCTGGGAATCTGGCTCTGCAATCAGTGCGTCCGCTCCACCAGGTAGCGCGCCACAGCCCTTAGTCCTTCCGCCGCATCGCCCCAGGGTTCGAGCGCGGCAAAGGCCTCGTTGATCAGTCGAATTGCGTCCCTGCGTGAAGCCTCGATCCCGAAGATCGCCGGCCATGTGGCCTTGTCGCTGGCTACATCTTTGCCCGCTGTTTTGCCCAGGTGCTCGGAGTCCTGCGTCATGTCGAGGACGTCGTCGATAATCTGAAAAGCCAGTCCTGCTTTTGTGCCGAACTCGGTCAGCCGCCGAACGTCGTCATCGTTTGCTCCGGCATAGACTCCGCCCGACACGATACTCACCCGGATCAGGGCGCCCGTCTTGGCGCGATGAATCGCGGTCACACTTTCCGACGTGGGTTTGGTGTGCTCGCCTTCCAGATCCAGCACCTGACCACCGATCATGCCTTCCACCGTGCCGGTAGCCTCGGCGATGAGGCCGATGATTTTGATGGCGCGCTGCGCAGAGCAGCGCATGCTCGCCAGCGTTTGGTACGCGAGCGTCTGCAGCGCATCGCCCGCGAGGATGGCGATGGCCTCGCCAAAGGCAACATGGCAGGTGGGCTTGCCGCGCCGGAGATCGTCGTTATCGAGCGCGGGCAGATCGTCGTGGATCAGCGAATAGGTGTGCAACATCTCAATGGCGGCGCCGAGGTCTTCGATCCCATCCGGCAGCTGATTTTTCGATCCGGGACCGCTGTGCAGCGCGTTGATGGTGCGCGCAGCCTCCATGGCCAGCATGGGGCGCAGCCGCTTGCCGCCAGCGAAGACGCTGTGCCTCATCGCGCCGTGGATGGACGCAGGGACCTGGGTGACCGGCGGCAGCAGCCGCTCCAGCGCGCGATCCGTGCGCTCCACGGCCTCTCGCCGAATCTCGGCCTGATCCACCGGCATTGCGACCATGTTATCTGAAGCCGTTGACATCAAGTCTTCGCCTTTCCTTCCATCCCAATCCCAGTGTAATCGCGAGCGCGGACAGAGAAACCCCAATGCCCGCCCACTGGTCGGCGGTGAGACGCCACCGCACTTCGATTCGATTCACCCCAGGATCGAGCGGGATTAACATCAGGCCGTCGGCGCGGTGTGGACGCTCGTCGATTTGCGCGCCATTGCGCGTCACGCGCCACGCAGGGTAATCCGTGAGACGCAGGACGGCATAGCCAGAGCGTTCGGTGGTCACCGCTGCCGACATTCGTTCTGCATTCCACCTTTCGATTTTGACATTTGCCGGAATCTCCAGCTGATTGATGCCCGGCTGGCCCGTGTTCTCTGCAATAACGACCACGACTGGTCCGGTTGGTTGGGCGAATCCCGTCGCGATGCCAACCAGCTGGCTCTCGTCCACGCCTTTCAGCGTGTATTCGTCGGTGCCTTCGAAACCCGTCGAATGAAAGGTCGCGATCTGCGCAGCGACGTTGTCTTCGTCGTCGCACGGTTGCCAGAACAAAACAGAGGAGAGGATCGCCATGCCCCCGGCTAGCGCCAGCATGACCACACCGCGCACGGCGATGGATCGCCGCGTGGTTTGTTCGCTTCGAATCGCGATGCCGGCCAGCGCGGCGAAGACGAGGCCGAGCACCATCATCCATCGCCAGGGAAACTGGAGGAACTTCAGCTCCGGGGCGAGGCGCCAAACAACGTCGCTCCATCGAAGCTGGAGGAAGAAAATCATTGCGCCCACCGCGATAAGCGGCGCCCAGATTGGGATCCGCTTCCTGCGCGCAAGCCATGCAGCGATGACCGCGCCCGCGAAGAGCGCCACGACAATCCACGAAGCGGTGCGGAGCACCTGATTGTGATAGATCGTGTCGAACTGTTCATCGGCGGGCACGCCGAAGAGGCTTGCATAGCCGAAAAGAAAGCTGTCCTCGACGCGCATCAGCGGACCGATGGCGCGGGCGATCTGGACCCAGCGCTGTTCGTAGAGCGCGGGGACGAGCCAGAATCCGGCGAGGCCGAGGCCCAGCACGACCGCGCCGGCAGCGCGGCCGATGAGGCGCCAGCTTTTCTGGTGAAGAGACGCGACGAGCACCAGCACGGCCAGCGTGTAACACCCCATCACTGCAGCGGGGGCGTTGGTCAGCCAAATCGCTGCGACCGTCAGGGCGAGCGGCAAAAATGCGCGCTTCTGACGTAGTCCATAGAGTACCAGGAGAGGCATCCAGGCAGCGGCCAGCAACTCGGCCATTGCGCCGCGCTCATAGGCGACGAACAGCATGTAGGGATTGAGAACGTAGAGGCACGCGGCGATGGTTGCGCTGTCCAGCGGCATCCACTCGCGAGCCATGGCGCGGAAGGCGAAACCGGCTGCCAGCAGCGCCAGCACCGTGAACACGAGCGGGGTCCAGGTCCACGGCAGAATCACGCCGAGCAGGCCACCGAGCATCCAGCTGAGCGGCGGATAGAAGACGAAGCGCGGCTCGCCGGCGAGGTAATTCGCCGATGCGGCCCAGTGCGGATACAGAACGCCGTGCTGCCAGTGGGCGACAACTTCCAGCCAGTTTTGCAGATGAAAATCGGCGTCCTGCCCGCAGGAGGGACCACGGTACGCGAGCGGCAGGACCGTAATCAGGACGACCGCCAGCAGCAGCGAGCGCCTTCGCTGCATCCGCGTGGCGTCACTGGAAGGGGTCGCCGGAAAGCGGAACCAGAATTTCACGGTGGCTTCTCAGGGCTCCAGTCGCAGGGTATGCGCGGTAGCCGCGGCGACGGCCTGATCGCTGAAGGGCAGCGCGAAAGTCCGGCCGTTGTACCAGTACGGCCACTGGTCGCGATAGTAAGGGCTGAGTGGATCGCCGGACTCACCCATGGTGATGTCTTCGGTGGCGGCGTCCATGTTAGCCCAGTCAATGGTGAAGCGCTGCGAGGGTCCGAAGGTGCGGCCCACCTGCTTCACGGTCGAACCGTCGCCGGATTGCGGCTGCGCGCCGGTTCCGGTCCATCCCCTGAACCAGGGCAGCAGGCCAAACAGCGGATGCTCCACGTCCACGGGACGCAAGTAGCCGTACCTCCACTGGCGCAGATCGTCGGGCGCGCCGGCCTGCGCGAGCCCCTGGCGCACCATGTCAGCGAGAAAGTCGTCCCAGCTGGCGTACTGCTTCGGCAGCCACGCGGCCGGTTCATTCGTCAGGATCTGCTCGGCGGCGAACAGGCTCTCCGCCCAGTGGTAAAGACGCCAGTCGTCGCCCAGCTTTGGCTTGAGCAGCATGGGGTAGAAGACGGCCTTCACTGACGCGACGATGGCCGCCGGCGCCGAGTTGACGGTCACGGCGCCATCCCAGGAGCGCAACAGGTCAGCTGCCTGGCGCAACTGCGCATCCACGTGGCTGGCATGATCGATGGCGTAGGCCAGGCGCTGCGCCATTTCCTGATCCAGCTCCGAGTAGATATCAGTCTGCAATGTCAGCATGTCCTGCTGGGTCAGTTTGTCTTTCGGCTCCAGCCATTTCCAGATGCGTTCATTGCGATAGGGGTCGCCCCACTCGAGCGTGAGTTCGGGCGGCGCAGTTGCGGAAACGCCGGGGGGCGGAGATGCGGGAGCCGGTGGGGCGGTCGCGCCAGGCTCGGCCGGAGTCCCTGGGACCGGCGCGCCCGTCACAGGAGCCGTTGGAGGATTCGGATTGGGCGTGACGCGCGCATTCGCCGTGGCCAGAATTCCGCCGGGGGGATCGAAGGCCGACGGCAACTGGTCAAAGGGGATGTACCCCTGCCACTCATGCTGCTGATCGGCAATGGGCACGCCCTCGAGGCCGTTCGGACGGTAAGGAATGGAGCCTACCGCCTGGTATCCGATGTGCCCCTGATCGTCGGCATAGACGACATTCTGCGTTGGAGCCCACCACTGGCGCAGCGCGTTGCGAAAATCCGTCCAGTTCGATGCGGTGTTCATTTCCAGCAGCGGATAGCCCCCGGCCTTCGGATCGTAGGCCGACCACTTCAGCGTCAGCACCCGCTTCTCTCCGGGAATGAGGGGCGTGATCACAACCCCGTGCGCGGTGCGGGAGACGTCCACCGTCACATCGTGCGAGCCGCGCACATGGATGGTTTCCTGCTCGTGCTCGATGGGGCGCCAGGCGCCGTCCGCGCCCTGGTACTGATCCTGCCCATTCGTGCGCTCGACGTAAATGTCCTGGGTATCGCCGTAAAGCGCCGTGAATCCCCACGCGATGTGCTGGTTGTGTCCGGCGACGATCAGGGGAAGCCCCGGCACAGTAACACCGGCGGCATGCAGACCAGGTCCCTCGAGATCGGTTTCATACCAGATATTCGGAATCTGTTGTTCCAGATGCATGTCATTCGAGAGCATGGCATGGCCGCTCGCTGTTCTCGATCCCGCGACAACCCACTGATTCGATCCTGGCAGGCAGCCCGGGCAATCCGCACGGCCGATGCCTGCGCGCACGTGCACAAAATCATCGTTCAGGGAGCCGTCCTGGCTGTCGTCGAGCGGCACGTCCGGGATATTCTGCTGCGGCGCGGTGATGGGCGGCTCAGAAGTGATGGGCGGACGATCGCGCCACGATCCAGTCGGATACAAATCGGCGGCCAGGGTCGGACCCAGGCGCGCAGTGATGCGCTCGCGTTCCAGTTTCTCCGGCCAGTGTTCGTCGAGCATCTGCACCATGCTCATGACGACCAGCATGGAGTCCACGGGCTGCCACGGTTTCGGCTGATACATCAGCAGGCGGAACTCCGCGGGCAGGCGATCCTGGTGCGACCCGATGAAGGCATTGACGCCGCGCGCGTAGTCGTCGAAGAGGCGTCGCTGCTGATCGCTGAGGCTGGCCGTCAGCCGCTCCGCTGTGGCGCGCATGGCCAGTACCCGCTGCATGTGGTCATGCTCCAGCAACCTGGAGCCCAGAATTTCCGACGCTTCGCCGGCGGCCATGCGCCGCGCCATGTCCATCTGCCACAACCGGTCCTGCGCGGTCACGTAACCCTGGGCGAAGAGCAGATCGTCGAGATTGGCGGCCTGGATGTGGGGAACGCCATGCTGGTCGCGGCGGACGGTTACGGACGCGGTGAGGCCGGGGGTGAGGACGCTGCCATCGAGTTCCGGCAGCGATGAACGCATTTTGTGCCTGAGCCAAACGCCGCCTGTGACCACGACGCCGGCGAGCACCAATACAAGCAGAAACAGAAAGATCAGCAGGACGCGCAGCACCGGATGCCGGTGTTCCCGTTCGACCTCCACACTGCGTCCGAGAGCCATTCAGGCAACATTCTCTCAGATGCGGCCAGGGAGAAGAGTGCAGGGAGCAAGGAAGCAGCCCCAACCAGTCCGTCTGCTTCAACGGAAGAGGTTGAGGCCTGAACCGCGATCGGTTTTGACGGTGCTCCAGCTCTGAGCCGCGCTTTACATCGAGCCCGCGCTCGGCCGGCTGGCAGGTGGGATGATGCCGTTCATGCGGAGATACTCGACCATCTGGCCGTAGTGATCCATGGAGTGCTCGATCATGAACGCTACCATCGAAGCCTTCGTTGCTTTCCATTGCGGAGGAGGGCCTGCAACGCTGGTGAAGGCGTTGTCGGCAGTGAGCGAGTTCACCACTGTGTGCGCGTAGGCGTAGGAGTCCTTCAGCGCTTTCACCAGGTCATCCTTGCTTGTCAGCCCGGCCAGGGTCTTCGGATCGACCGCGCCCGGCACGCCGTTAGCCCGCAGCAAGCTGTAGTTCGCCTGGGCAATGTGCTTCACCTGCGCGCCGAAAGTGCGCACGCCTTTGAATTCTCCCATCGTCGCCGGCGGCGCAAAATCATACTTATCGGCCGGCATCGCCTCGGCCGCGCTCACCACCTGGCTCTCCGTCAAGCTGAGCAGCGCACCCAGCGACTCGGCGGGAGAAAACTGCGCTGGCGCCGCTGCCGGCGGTGTCGCTGCCTGTCCAAACAGAATCGCTGGCACTGCCAGCACCGTACACACTGCCACTATCGTCCACCGGCGTGCTTGCATGTTCGTCTCTCCTGGGCGGACCTCGTCCGCGCCCATCAGCCTAACAGAATGCCCAAGGGCGTGTGTCATTCCTGTGACAAATAGCTCCCGTTAAACTGGAACCATGACTGACCTCGGCCGGATCCTCATCGGCATCGGTCTGCTGCTGGTGGTGTGCGGGGCGGTAACGCTGCTGCTGGGCAGAACCGGCATGCCGCTGGGGCGGCTGCCCGGCGATTTTGCGTGGCGGGGGAAGCACGCGACGGTTTATTTCCCGCTGGGGACGTCGATTCTGATCAGCGTGGTGTTGACGGTGGTGTTTTGGGTGCTGTCGCGGTGGGGGCGGTAGCATCAAGCGGAACCGTGTTCCGCTGTTCGACTGAATTGTCATGCGCGTGACGGTCACAGCCCTGCTTTGCCTTATCCTGGCTTTCGCGTTCGGGCACGACCGCCCGTCGCCGGAGGTTTTTCGGGTGCGGTTCGAGACGACCGCCGGCAGCTTCGTGATTGAAGTGCATCGCGCATGGTCTCCGCACGGCGCGGATCGTTTTTATGAGCTGGTGCGGGACGGCTATTACAACGACTCCCGATTTTTCCGCGTGGTTCCCGGGCACTGGGCGCAGTTCGGCATCAGCGGCAACCCGCGGATCGCCGAACGCTGGCGCCATCGCGTGATTCCCGACGATCCGCTGGTCGAGCACAATGCCCCGGGCTTTGTGGCCTTCGCGAATACCGGGCCGAACACGCGCTCGACCGAGGTCTATATCGACACCGGCGACAATTCGGCGCGCAACGACCAGGAAAACGGATTTGCCCCCTTCGGAAAGGTTGTCGAAGGCCTGGATACGGTGGAGAAGCTTTACAGCGGCTACGGTGAACATTCCGGAGGCGGGATGCGGGCGGGACATCAGGATGCGATGTTCGCAGGCGGCAATGCTTATATGGACCGGGAGTTTCCGAAACTCGACAAGCTGATTCGGGCGAGTGTTGTTTCGTGAGCTGGCTGTGTCGGCTTGCACTTTGATTGCTGCCCGAGGTATTGACATCTGATGTTTGATGCTTGATGATAAACATTATGAGGACCACGCTGGCTATCGACGACGATGTTCTGGCTGCGGCGAAGGGATTGGCCGAGACAGAAGGGAAGAGTGTCGGGGAAGTGATCTCGAACCTGGCCAGGAAAGGTCTGGAACCGCCCAGACAGCGTTTCAGGCTGCGCAACGGAGTGCCCCTGCTTCCCCGGCGGCCAGATGGAAAACCCGTGACTCTGGAAATGGTGAATCGCCTGCGTGATGAGTTGCCATGAGGTTTCTGCTCGATGTGAATGTGCTGATTGCCCTGATTGATGACCGGCACGTTCACCATGATTTGGTCCATCGCTGGTTCGGTTCAACTGGCCGCCGGGAGTGGGCGACCTGCCCGTTGACCGAAAACTCAGTTCTGCGGATCGTGAGCGATCCGACTTATGCGAACTCACCGGGACCCCCTACGGTTGTTTCCGAGCTGCTGAGGATGCTTTGCGCGTTGCCGGGCCACGATTTCTGGCCCGATGACATGAGCCTTCTCGATTGCCCGGAGGTCGATCCATCTCACCTCCTGCAATCCTCCCAGGTAAGCGACACATATCTGCTGGCGCTTGCGGCGAGGCGCGGTGGACAGCTGGCTACGCTGGACCGGCGGCTTATTGTCGACGCGGTGAGGGAGGGAAGGAAAGCGCTTCACCTGATCCGGTGAACTCATTGGTTGCAAATACCAAAAAAAGGGCCCCTCGGGGTGAGGGGCCAATCTGCCTTGGTTCTCTCGTTGTGTGAGAGCTTGCTCGCGCCTTGCCTTCTTACTGAGGCTGACCCGTTGGCTGCGACGCAGCACCCTGAGGGGAGGGCTGCGCGGAATTCTGCTGCGTCGCACCAATCGGTGAACCGCCATTGGGTGGCGGGTTCAAGGCCGCTAAACTGTTTTCCATGAGGCTGACGCGAACCACGCTGCCCGGCTTCGCTTCGGAATTGTCATCCGAGCTGACCGGCGTGTTTCCCATCGCCACTTCGTGAATCCGCCACACCGGGATCTGGTGTTCGGCCAGATAGCGTACCACTGCTTCGGCCATGTGCTGCGAATTCTCTACGCCCGCCATACCGCGCGTGCGCGAATACCCTTCCACTTCGACCACGTAGCCCTTCTGCCCCTGCAGCTGAGTCACTACCTGATCCAGCGCATCCTTGGCCTTGTCGTTCAGCATGGACTGGCCGGGACGGAAGTGGATCTCTGTATTGTTAATGGGCCGGTATTGGTCAAGGTTTGAGACCGTTTCATTCAGCTGAGCTGTCTTGTCCGCTGCCTGCTGCGCGGTCTGCTGCGCCTGAGTAGCCGCCTGGTTAGCCGTTGTGGCCACCTGGTTCGCCTGGTCGGCGGTGGACTGCGCGGCGCGAATGCCGTTCTGCGCCCGCTGGTCAACGTCCCGAATGTCCGCAGCGTTCTTCGCCTGCAGCTGATCCAGTTCGTTCAGTCGATCTTTCACCGGATCGAGCTGGCGATTCACCCACTTCTTGCGGGCAAAGGGGTTCATTTTCCCCCAGAAACCTTCATTGGACTTTTCGGGGAGGGGAGCTTTGCCGGTGCCCGTTGCCTGGGCGGTGTTCTGATTCTGTGCCTGCGCCTGGGCGTTGGTGGAGGCGCCTGTCTGGACCTGGGGCTGTTGGTCGGAGGAGGACTGTGCGTAGGCTGGTAAACCCAGGCTCGCGGCAACCAGGAGCACTGTAATGGAACCGGGATTCAATCTCATTTTCATAGTTTTTTCTCTGTGTATTGAAGCTTCGGTCGGCTGCGCAGCACCCCGTATTGCACGGAGATAAAGAGCACTCGCCATGCCAAACCGCCGATTGGGCGGTCGACAAGCATTAAGTCTTTTTAAATCAATAGCTATAACGAGGCGGGCGGCGCGGCTGGTTACTCTCGTGTGCTGTAAAAAACGCCCATTCCACGGGGATCGGGAAGAAATTACGCACAGGGGCCGGACGGCTGGCTTAGCGAGCGACGACCTTAATGAGGCGAATCTCGGGGTAATTCTGGTTCCAATCCTCGGGCACGCTATCGAAGATGAGGCGAAACTCTCGGGTCTGGCCTGGCAGGATCGGCGCCGCACCGACGGGCTGGGTATCCACGTAAGGCTCCCTCATGCGGACCAGCATGAGCGGCATCGTCTCTTTTTTCGCAATTGGATTCGTGAACCCGTGGAACGCGACCTGCACTGTGATCGCAGTGACGGTCTTTTGCCCCTGGTTGGTGATCTGGCCGTCGACGTAGGTGGTTTGCGATCCGGCCATGTTGCCAGCCTGGCTCATCTGGAGGTTAGCGATGGGCAAGCTTGCCGCGTAAGGATCGGCGGGGGCCAGTCCGGCGCCGCCGGGGTTCGCGGGTTCGCCTCGATGGCCCATGACAACCAGGGCGCCGGTCGCAATGAGCACCACGCCCAGGGCGATGATCCAGGGCAGCGCGGAGCGTGGCTCACGCGCCTGCGGCGAGTCGGGGCGGAACATTTCAGGTTCGGACGGAGGTGTGCTCGGCATCCTCGGCGTACTCTTGCAGGCGATTGTACCGCCGTGCGTCGGATCCGGCGTGGCGGCGGACGTAGCGAGAACCACACCATTGTTTGGAAGAGGGCCGCATCATGACCGGAAGATGACTGATTTGGCACTTCTCCACAGGGCCGGAAAAATAATTCTCAAGTTCCGAGTCATGATTGCCGAAGAATGAGTCTAAGCAGGCAGCAGATTTCCCCCGCGAGGCCACGTATGAATACCCTCCCCGCCAACGAGCCCCAGAGCTCCAGTCGCAAGCCAGAGTATGCGTACCGCATAGCTGCCGCCGCGGCAGCACTTTTTCTGCTTCTCACGTGGCTGACCGCCTAGCAGCGGCTGCCGCGTCCCCGCCTGGCGCATGAGCGCGGGCCGATTCTTTTATCTCTGTGCTGTCGAGCGCATCTTGCGGCTATGCGTTTATGCCCGCTCGTAGGTTGCGGCGAAGATGTCCGGCTTGACCGCGTAAAACTCCCCGCGTACGCCCTTCACGATCCAGTCGCCTCGGCTGGCGACGTGGCTCACCTGTAATTCGCCCGTGCCGTCTTCCAGAGTCTTTACGCGGACCTCCCCGTTGGGATATGGACCCTCGAGAAGCGACGCTCCGCCGCTGTCGCGGGCAAAACTGCGAATCTCTTCCCAGTTTTCGCCGGTCCATTGCACGGCGTCAATCGTGACTGGCTTTTTGCGGAATTTCATACGTTTGACGAGCGGAATTTCCGGAGCAGGATTTCGGAGCAGGACCTCATTGTAGCAATCGGCGACGAGCCGGAGTCGCCCTTGAGCCGCACGACCCCGGATGCGCCCGGGCAGCAAAGTTGGCGCGCCAGGCAATCAGCGCGTGACCGCTTCGCGTGCCAGCGCACGCTTCATCAGTACTTCGAGCGCAGCCTTGTGCTCCGCGTATTCCGCGTCGCTGATCTTGCCCTCCAGCCGCTCAGTCTCCAGCTGGAACAGCTCCTCTTTCAGGGCGGCGAGGGTCCCGGACGTCCCGGTTTTCTGCGGCGCTCCATTGGCCGGCGCGCCCGCCATGGTTTGTGCGCGATACGTTGTCGCCTTCACGCCGGGAGGCAGCGTGGGCGTCAGCGGCGAAGGCTCGGCGGCTGCCGGCGCAATCGCCTGGGCCGGCTTCGCGCGCAACATGAACGCCGCCGCGATTACCAGAGCCAGGCCCACCCCGCTCAGGATCCACCACTTGTATTTCTGCAGGGGGTCGGGCGTCCCAATCGGCGGGGCTCCGGCGACGCCCCCACCGGGACCGGCAGTCTGTGCCCCGGGCTGATCCGAAGCGCCGCCCTGCGCGCCCTGATCGGCGGGCATGCCCATGCCAGGCGCGCCCTGACCCTGATCGCCCTGTGCGTTCTGCTGCTCGCGCGGCATCGCTCCCGTGCCGGAAACCGTGAACGCCAGCGGCGTGTCCGGCGCCACGTTGTTGGCGAGCCAGGTCTGCGTGCCTGGACCGCTCGCGTCGCCGCCCAGGACCTGGAAGCTTTTGCCGCCGTCGAAGTTCATGCTTTTCGGCAGCATGATGGCGACGTTCTCGGCCGGCAGAGTCACCCGCGCGCGCAGCGTCGCGCTGCCGTTGTACGGCAACCGGTAGCCGACCTGGAAGCGCGTCTCGCCTGGCCGAAGGGGAAAGATGAAGGCGTAGTGTCCCTTGTCGCCCATTGGCACCGGTGAATTGGAAACCGCCATCCCGCCGGGTCCGGTCGCTGTGGCGCCCTCCAGCACCGCATTCTCGGGCAGATAAAACTCGAAAGCGTGTGTGCTCAGCTGCGTCTTCGGGGGCTTCGACTCATTGCGGATGAAGTAGCTGTCCGTCACGCTCAGGCCCTGCGGGTCCGTCTCCATGCGCGACACGTCCGCGTAGAGATGAAGTCCGTCGACCTTGGGCGCAACATCGAACACGTCGATGTTCACGACCGTGGTATTCGGCGGCACCGGCCCGTAGTACGACGCCTTCTGATGCTCCACCTGCACCAGGTGCATGCCGGCATTGTCCGCCAGGTTAAATGAGTAATGCCCCTTCGCGTCGATGGTCGTCCGAGCGGATTCCTGCATGCCCTGCTGGAGATCGAGCAGGACGACGGTGTCTCCGGACGCGGGCTTGTTCGTGGTGCGGTCGGTCACGGTGCCGGAAATGGTAGCCGCGCCAAGCGAAATTGGCAGAGCCGCAGTGGCGAAAAGGGCAAATTGAGAGAGCAGCTTCATGGTGTTCCAGTCCTGTTTCAGATTTCAACTGTGAGCGAGGGCATCCGATTCGAGCAGGTCGATCTCGGCTACCGTTTCGGCGGCCTCGTTTTCCAGCATGGCCCGCTGTGAGGCGTAATCCTCTTCCGGATACTTCCCGGCGCGATGCTCAAAATTCAGATCGCGGAGATTGTCGAACAGAACTTCTCTGCGCTCGCGCAGATATTCGAGGCGCGTCTTGTGGTGCTGCGCCTCGACGTTCTTCTCCGGCCAGAAGACGTAAAGAAACGCGCCGATCAGCAGGAGTCCACAAGCAAAGGTGCTCATACTTCCGTCTCCTTGCGGATTCGGTCTCGCAGTTCGTTCGACGCGGAATCGTCGGCCACCTGCGGCATGGCCGCGGTGCGCAGCCGCCACTTCTTCACGAGCATGAATGTTCCCAGCAGGCCAAGGATCAGCAGCGCGGGTGGTACCACCCATGCCACAACATTGAACTTCGTCAGCATCGGCGAGGCCAGAGCCGTCGGGCCGTATTTATCCTGAAAAGCCGCGAAAATCGCGTCGTTGGTCT
>JASHPM010000234.1 GCA_030038115.1 Acidobacteriaceae bacterium
TCGTGGTCAGTGCCTCGCGCTCGCTCGTCCCCATGCAGCGCCAGCCCATCGTCGACCTGGCCCTCGCGGAGCTTGCGCGGTTCTTCCCCGCCGTCGCCTCGGCCACGCTGCTCAAAGCTGCCGTCGTCAAAGAAGTCCGCGCCACGTACTCCGTGCGCCCTCAGCTCGACCAGCTCCGCCCCTCAACCGCCAGTCCCTGGCCCAACGTCTTCCTCGCCGGCGACTGGACCGCCACAGGCTGGCCCGCCACCATGGAAGGCGCCGCCCGCAGCGGTTACCTCGCCGCCTCAGCGGTAACCCAAGCCCTCGGAACCCCGCAAAACTTTCTCGCCCCCGAGCTTCCACCCTCCGGGCTCATGCGATTATTCCCATCTCAACCATGACAAGCCGTGCATTTTCAATGCAATAGATCAGATAAATTCGGCCTCGCAGCCCGCCCCAACCCCCGTGACCGCAGTACCGGATTTCCCGATCCTGGAAATACCACCTAAATCTCTGGTCACATGCCTAAAATGTCATTTTCATCTCCCGCAAACTTTGCCATCATGGCTGTCAATCTCCCTCCAAACCGAGGAAACCTGAACCCAGCATCAGGTTTCCCAAAAAGGGGACTGGAGAAGAATGCGGGTCCTGAATATGCATGAGCTTCTGGCCCATTTGTCGGAATTGAGCAGCTATCTGCCGGCGATCCTTATCACCCTCGGCGTGGCGACCCTGGTGGCCTGCGCGGTGGGCTGCACCTCTTCGCCCTGCGAAGAAAAGGACGACCTCTTCCACCGCGAAGTCTACTGATTCCGCGAACGCGGCCGAAGCAGCCGGGCCGCAAGAGAGCCGTCCCTGACCCTTTCCTGACTCGCCCCTTTTGTGAAAGAACCGCGCTGTTCCCTGTGCCCTGTACCCTGCACCCTGTTTCTCACAGCGCCTCCGCAATCTCCTGCCCGTTCGGCGAGCCCAGCCCGGTACACGCATCCCATCCTGGTCCTGCGGAAAACGATCCGTTATTGCCCTGCGTGATGTCGTGAAAATCCGCCTCGTCCCCATACAGCGACGGATTCACGAACCCCACCGGCGTTCCCTTCATTTGGTTGATCAGCGTAAGCAGCGCCGCCCATAGCGGAGCCACCGCGCTCGTCCCGCCCACCACCTGCTGCTCGCCATCCACCAGAATGTTGTAGCCGCTCTCCGGCGACGCATCGCCGGCAACATCCGGCACGCCGCGCATGGTCCCCGAGAAACCCGCGACCCCCGTCTGCCACGTCGGCGCTGCAAACAACGCGCTGAATCCCCCGCCCGTCGCGCCTCCGCCCTCCGACTGGTCGTTCCACACCACTTCTTCCGTGATCGTCGTCCCCGACCCGATCAGTTCCGTCCCTCCGCATCCCAGCACATACGGGCTCGACGCCGGAAAATCCACGTTGTTCCCGCTCTCCCCATCCGACGATCCGTTATCCCCCGCGGCCACTGTAATCGTCACGCCCAGCGCCGCCGCGCTCTGGCACGCATCGTTGAGCGCCGTCACCGACGACGACGCCCACGTCGACTCCGGCCCTCCCCAGCTGATCGACAGCACCGACGGCTTATTCGTCGTATCGTGCACCGCCGTCGTAATCGCGTCGATGAATCCCTGATCCGTGTTCGGCGCAAAATACACCGCGATCCTGGCGCCCGGCGCAATCGACCCCGACACCTGGATATCCAGCGCCACTTCACCATCCGCGCCATTCGGATTGCCTGGCGAATTCGTCCCTCCATCCACACTCACCGCCACCACCGTCGGCGGCGTCAGCCCCAGTCCGGAGAAATAGGTCTGAATGTCGCTGGTCTGGTACCCGCCGCCCAGCTCCAGAATCGCAATCGTCTCTCCCGCGCCATCCACGCTGGTCGGAAAATCGTACAGCTCCGCGACCTGCGGCGGATTGAACGGCTCTGGCTGCGCCCCGGACGCCTTCGGCTTCTTCTTTTTCTTCAAATCCTTCAGGTAGCGAAAGTGCGGCCTCGCTATCGGCCGCGCATCCAGCCCCAGCACCGCTTCCACCAGCGGCGCATGCGCCGCCGGCAGCGTCACCTGCCCCGTGAAGGTGTGATAGTGCTTCTTCGTCGCCGCATCTTCGTAGTCGTTCAGCTCCACGCCGAACGCCTTCTCCATCGCCTGCGCCGGCCCGCGCAGCACCATCGTCCGTCGCGACAAACTCGACGCTGACTCGTCCACGGTTAGTCCATTCTGATGGGCGAACGCCCGCAACGCCTCGAAACTGGCCGGATCCGCCGCGTACTGCGCGTCAAAATCCTCGCGCGACATCTGCTTCCCGCCCAGTGCGCCCAGGTCCAGTGGATTTTTTCTTTTGACGATCACCGATACGCTGATGATCTGGTTCGGATCGGTCCGTCCGATGTGCTTGTCGCTGGTGGGAACCGCGCGATCGGCGCCGCGCAGCACAACTCGCTTCTGAGCTGGGGAACTCATAGCCATACCTCCTGACGATGTTCCGCCATCCTACCGCAAATACCGCGAAAAAGCGGTCAGCAGTCAGCTAAAAAGCGGCCAGAGAAGAGACGGTTAGCTATAAAAGCGGATAGCGGAAGAGCGATTAACTGTGAAACGTGGCAGAGCCAATTGGAGTACAGAGATCAGCATTGGCCCTTATTCAATGCGGGCGAGGTTGCTGACCGCCTTTTCGCTGACCGCCTTTCGCTGACAGCTTTCTGGCTGACCGGCTCTTTGCTAACCGCTTCTTAGCTGACCGCCTCTTAGCTTCCGTTAAACCTGTCCCCCTGTGCCGGCGGCGACGAGATTACCAGAAACCGCACATCCTCCTCCCTCGATTCGTTCATCGCCTGGTGCCGCTCTCCCGGAGCAATCTCCAGTCCCTGTCCCGCGCCCAGCGCATGAATGCGCCCCTCGACATCCATCGCCAGCTCACCCTCCAGCACATAGAAAAACTGCCGCGCCCTGGTGTGAAAGTGCCGTTCCTCCTGCGCACCCGCCGGCATCCTTTCCTCGATGACGCTCAGCGCCTCGCCGCGCACCAGATGCCAACCGTCGCACACCACGCCCATGGCTTCGCCCCACGTGTAGTGCTCCGCCGTCTGCACACTCACAGGCTCACTCATTGCCCCTGACCGCTCCTTGCTAACTGCTTCCCAGCTAACCGTCTCTTCGCTGACCGTTTCTTCCTTCCAGCTTCCACCTTCCGGCTTCCAGCTTCCGGCTTCCA
>JASHPM010000235.1 GCA_030038115.1 Acidobacteriaceae bacterium
ACTCCTACATCTGCATCACCCGCAGCATGGACACCTTCGATCCCGTCCGCGCCCACGCCTCGCCCTTCGCCGCCTACAGCCGCATCCAGGCACACCTCACCATGGTCGGCATCTCCACCGACTGGCTCTTCCCGCCCGAAGAAGTTCGTTCCATGGCCGTCATCATCGCCGCCGCCGGCGCGCGCTGCGACTATCGCGAGATGGCTTCCAACCACGGCCACGACGCCTTCCTGGCCGAGCCCGACCACCTCGTCCGCCTGCTCACGCCTGTCTTCGAATAGCGCTCAGGAAAGAAGCCGCAACGCCTCGTCCCACAGCCTCCGCGTCACAACGCCCGCCGGCTCCGCCGATGCCAGTTCGCCGCCTGCCCCGCCCACATCTGCATCCTCTCCGCATCGCCCGCGCGAGCCGCCTCCTCCCGCATCGGCCGCGTGAAGCCGCGCTGAATCGGATAAGGGGCCGGCGGCGGCGCGCCATTTGTCACAACCGCCCGCACATATTCCGTCGCTATACTCCGTCCCGGCCGGCCTGTGAACGCCCGCGTCAGCGTGGTCTCATGCGCCTGCGTTTTTCCCAGCCTCTCCGCATACACCGGGTTCAGCCCCGCCTCCGGACAGCGCAAAAATCCCGTTCCAATCATCGCCGCGCTCGCCCCCAGCATCAGCGCCGCCGCCACGCCGCGCCCATCCGCGATCCCGCCCGTTGCGATCACCGGAAGAGAAACCGCGTCCACCACCTGCGGCGCCAGCGCCATCAGCCCCACTCCCGAGCGCTCCGCATCCTCTGCGTTGAAACTCCCGCGGTGCCCACCGGCTTCCATGCCCTGCGCGATGATGGCGTCCGCGCCCGCGGCCTCCGCGGCTCGCGCTTCAGCCACCGTCGTCGCCGTCGCGAACCACAGGATTCCCAGCGCCTTCATCTCAGCGACGAACTCCGGTCTGTACAAACCCATCACCGACGAGATAACGCGCGGCCGCGCGGCCAGCATAGCTCCGCATTGCGCGTCGAAGTCCGGCAGCACGGCATCGCCCAGCTCCGCCGCAACTGGAGGACCCCACGCCGCCAGAAATTCCCGGTGCCGCTTCTCCGCGTCGAAGTCGCGCGCCGGCTCTGGCCCCGGAATCCACAAATTGAGCTGAAATTTCCCCTCGCTGTGCTGCCGAAATTCCTCCACCCATCCACGGATGGCCTCCGCATTCATCAGCAGCGCGCCGCACGCGCCCATCCCGCCCGCATTGGCTACGGCAATTGAGAGCGACGGCGGAGAGGCGCCCGCCATCGGCGCCAGCAGGATCGGCAGCTCGATGCCCAGTCGTTCAGCAAATGCCCGCGCGCGATCGAGAGGGCCCGAAGTTTTTCCCAGCGTCATGCCAATCTCCCGTGCTCAGTCTTGAGGAAACGACCTGCGTCTGCTCTCCCTTCGATTCTGTCAACCTCGCCAGAGATTCCGTCATCTCCGCCGTATACTTTCCTGTCTGCTGGTTGTGAGGTGAATCATGAGTTCCGCCGCCGTTGGCTACGCAAAAGAAAATGCCTCCCGCTTTCTCGACGACCTGAAAACTCTGCTCCGCATTCCCTCCGTCTCCACCACCCCCGAACACAAAGGCGACGTCGAAAAAGCCGCCAACTGGGTGGCTGCGGAGCTCAAACGCATCGGCATGGAGCACGTCGACGTCCTCCACGGCATGGGCCACCCGCTCGTCTACGCGGACTGGCTGCACGCGCCCGGCAAGCCCACCGTCCTTTGCTACGCGCATTACGACGTCCAGCCCCCCGACCCGCTCGACGAATGGGTCACGCCGCCCTTCGAGCCCACCGAGCGCAACGGCAATCTCTACGCGCGCGGCGCGGTCGATGACAAGGGCCAGCTCGTCCTGCAGCTCAAGGCCCTCGAGGCCCTCCTCAAGAAAGACGGCAAACTTCCCCTCAACGTCCGCGTCCTTTACGAAGGCGAGGAAGAAGTCGGCGGCGAGCACATCGCCGCCTTCGTCCGCGAGCATCCCGACCGCCTCAAGTCCGACTTCGCCCTCATCTCCGACACCGAACTGTTCGCCCCCGAGCTGCCCACCCTGACGGTCGGCCTCCGCGGCATGGTCTATACCGAGCTCGAGGTCCGCGGCGCAAAAACCGACCTCCACTCCGGCATGTACGGCGGAGCCGCCCCCAATCCCTTCGTCGCCCTCGCGCAGATCATCGCCGGCCTCAAGGACCGCGACGGCAAAATCCTCATCCCTGGCTTCTACGATGACGTCAGGAAGCCCAGCGACGACGAGCTGAAAGCCTGGCGCAGCCTGCCCTTCGACGAAGAAGAGTATCGCGAGAAGGAAGTCGGCGCTTCAAAGCTCGTCGGCGAAAAGGGCTATACCGTCATCGAGCGCACCTGGGCGCGCCCCACCCTCGACGTCCATGGCATCGTCGGCGGCTTCATCGGGGCGGGCGCAAAAACCGTCATCCCCGCCAAAGCCACCGCCAAGGTCTCCATGCGTCTCGTCCCCGACATGACCCCGGAAAAATCCTTCCGCCAGTACAAGGACTACGTCGAGAAGATCAAGCCCGAAGGCGTCACCGTCGACGTGCGCCTCATCCACTCCGGCGAGCCGAGCGTGATCCGAACCGACAATCCGTACGTGAAGGCGGCGACCCAGGCGTTAAAAAAAGTCTGGGGCAAAGACACGGTCTTCATCCGCTCCGGCGGATCCATCCCCATCGTTGGCGACTTCGAGAAGCACCTCAAAATCCCCTCCGTCATGATGGGCTTCGGCCTGCCCGACGACGGCCTCCACGCCCCCAACGAGAAGTTCCACATCCCGAATTTCCATCGCGGCATCGAGTCCCTGATCGTCTTCTTCGACGAGCTGGGCAAGTAACAAGCCGACAGGTTAGCGAGGCCGGTTAGCCAGGCCGGTGTCGCCTATGCACACCGAAGCATCGGCCAGGTTCACCCCACAGCAAGAATCTTCAGCGTCCATCAACGCCCATACCGCTGCCGGACGGCGGCGACTGACTTGTCGACCAGGGTCTCCAAAACCTCTTGATCAACGTCGGCGAGCTTCCTGATATAGAGACAGCCTTTGCCCGTAGTGTGCTTCCCCAGCCTCGTCAGCAAATCCTCAGCGCCGGCGAACGCGAAGGCATTGTAGAGGACGAATGCGGGGTTGCGCGGCGACAATCCAGCCAGCGGCGCGTCGCCTTCACGCCCGCTTTCGTAGGTGTAATGGTACGTTCCGAAACCGATGATCGATGGACCCCACATCTTTGGTTTTTCACCGGTGGCCCGTTCCATCAACCTGACCAGCGCCCTGGCGTCCGTCCGCTTGCCCGCGTCCGGCAGCGCATCGATAAACGCTGTGACACTTACCTTCGTCGGTTTCGTTTTGCTTTTTGCCATTTCCTTACCAATTCTTTTCCCAATGCTCAGGACCCATACAAATCCTTTTCCTCCACGACCGGCTCCAGGTTCTCCGCACGCGCCGACCGGTGCGCCGCCGTAAACATCGACCCCCGCGCGGGAACCACCGGAGCGAAACTCATGAGGCCGATCTTCGGAGCGATGTCGTCGTAGATCGCCTCCATCCCGCCGCGCAGCGTGTAGGTCTCATGCCAGAATCCCGTCCCGCCCGAATCGCGCAGAAAATTCTTCCACCATTGACGGTGTGGCTCCGAGCGCGTCCACTGCAGCAGCGACTCCATGTCGCGCCAGTACTGCCGCATGCCCGCGTGCATCGGGAAAAAAGAGAAGACAAAGTTCTCGTGGCGGAGCAGGCCCTCGGGCTGCGCTTCCACCGATTTCGCGATCCTCGGCCCGAACCCAATCAGGGTCTTCAGTCCCGCGATGCGGTTCACGCGCATGCCGAGGTAGACAACCACCAGATCGGGATACTGCGACAGATCGACGGTGCGGCGACTGACGGGTGTAGCCATTGGCCTGAACCTCCGATTCCCCCAGACTGCCACAGGTGGACAGTCTGAACCATGCCTGCCGGCTGCTGGCTGCACTCTGTCATTTCCCAGGGTCCTGATTTGGTACATGGCCATCGCCCGCCGGGAGCCGAGTCGTTTGCACGGCGTGCAGCATCTGGTAATGTGGTACGTCGGGCCGATCAGGCGAAGGAACTCGAGAACGATGGCGAAGGCGGTTTGGAACGGAAAAGTGCTTGCGGAAAGTGAGACTTACGAGACGGTCGAGGGAAACATCTACTTTCCGGAGAGCGTGGTGAAGCGGGAATATTTGCGTCCCAGCTCGACGACGTCGACCTGTCCGTGGAAGGGCCAGGCGCGTTATTACAGCCTCCTGGTCGATGGTCAGGAGAACCAGGACGCCGCCTGGTACTATCCCAACCCCAAGCCGGCAGCGCGTAACATCAAGAATCACATAGCTTTCTGGCGCGGCGTCGAGGTCGAAAAGTAAGCGGATTTCCCACCCCAAATCCGCAAACGCTGCGGCAGATTTTGCCGGCGCCTCCCTGTGGAAAACTAGTCAGGAGACGCGCCCCTTCCCAAACGGCAATCCACTGATTCAAGGCAGTTTCCAAGCCAAAAGGGGCACTTTTTAAACCGTCGCAACCCGAATCGTCGGTCGCCTGCGCCAGAAGCTCACGATGCTTAGCAGAACCAGGTGCGCCGCTACGGCTCCACAGAAA
>JASHPM010000236.1 GCA_030038115.1 Acidobacteriaceae bacterium
GAGTGGGGGAACCGCAGAAGGCTCCGGCGCGGGCTTCGCCTTCGACCGCGGTGGTGGAAGGGATGCGGATGGTGTAGCCGTCGTGGGCACGGGCGGGGTTGGCGGGTTGTTTGTCGATGAGGGTGGAGTTGGCGCTGCCGCCGGGGTTGAGGAGGAGACGGGCGGGGGATCCCAACGGAAAGCGGAAGTGGGCGATGCCGGCGTGGGTGGTGACGGTGATCCGGACCTCGATGCCATTGGCGAGGACGACGGAGTAGTAGCCGGGGTGGGCGGATTCGCGGGCGTGCGAGAAGGGCTGGGCGTAGAGGCCGGGGTTGGCGTGGGGGCTAACGGTGAACTCGGCGGTGGTGGGGAGGATGGGGATGTCTCCGTAGAGCGGGCAGCCGGCACCGGAGATGTGGGTGAGGGAGAAGCCGGTGATGCGGGGGTCGGTGTAGCGATACCATGCGTCAGGGGTGGTGTCGGGACTCCACTGGATCATGCCGTTGGGGAGGGTGGCGCCGGGAAAGGTGTTGCCGCCGCCTGCGGTTCCGATGAAGGGGTCGACGGAGTCGTAGGGGGTGGGGATGGTGGGCGCGGAGTTTTGGGCGTGGGCGGGGATGGTGAGGATCGGGAGCCAGAGGGCCAGACCTATAAGGATGAGGAACGGGGTTTTCATGCGGGCTCCTGTGGCGGGATGCGGGTGACAGAGGATTCTAAAGGAGAGCGGACAGGAGCGCAGGAGGCGGAGCGCAGCAGGCGGAGACAGGGGACGAGCGGGAGTGGAGGGCTGCGGGTTTTCGAGGAATGAGAGAGCGGGGTTCGGCGCGGGCCGGATGGGATGGGGGAATCCGGCCCAGCGTGAGGATGGGATAAGCGCAGCACAACCAGTGCCGCACACCGCGCCGCATTGTGTTTGCCCACTCAAGCCAAAGGCAGGCTGGAATGGGGCACCCCGCGGTTTACATCAGGTGCTGCAGTGCGTCCCAAACGTAGACGCCCAGGATGCAGACAGTCAGGACGCAGGTAGCGCCGGTGACGATCCGAATGAGGGGCTGAATTTTGTTGACCTTGGCTAAAAGTTCCTCCTGCTCTTTTTTCTGATGACTGCCGGAGTCGTCGAGGAAGATCTGGTCCTCTTCGTAGCGCGTGAGGTTGGAGCGATAAACAAGCAGGACCAGCAAGAAGGTGATGACTGCCGCCCACACAATCCAAACAACGGGCATGTAGCTCATGATCTGGCTCATAAGCGCCTCGGGGGGATCAAATTCCGAATCGAGTGCGGGGTCACCGGCGAGCCGCCAGGAATGCGGCCGGTCAAAGAGCGAGACCGGCTGCAACCGAGCGCCGGCCGAGGGCCGAGCCACGAAACGGTTGAGCCGGCTCCCGGTGCCGATCGGGTCCGGAAGGGGGTGAGGAAACCCCGGAATCCGGGCTCGGAAGGCAGGAGGGGCCGTCCGGACAAGGATGTTAGCGCTGTTGGGGTATGGTTGAACAGCGAATTTTTAGGGGATTGAGGTTACCAGTTGGCAACTTTCGGGGAATGAGGGAAATCCATGCAAATGCGAGGCGAATCGGGATGAGGAGAGCAGGGGTTGGAGAGGTGTCGATGCGGGTAGGGTTGGCGGTGGGGCTGTGCGCCGCCTTGCTGTGGGTGGCGTCGTGCAACGCGAACGGCAAGCCGGAGTCGGAACGGCAGATTCAACAACAGGCGCAGCAGGCGACGGAAAGAGCAAAGAAAGCGGCGGATGAAGCGGCAGCGCAGGCGCGCGCGGCGGCGGCGAACGCGGAGCGCGACGCCAACGCGGTGGAGCGGGGCGTGAAGGCGGGGTTGCATAACGGGAAAAGCGTGGATCTGAACGCGGCAAGCCAGGTCGACCTGGAGACGCTCCCGGGGGTGACGGCGGCGACAGCACGGCGGATTGAGAACAACCGGCCGTACGAGACGCCGCACGACCTGGTGCGGAAGGGCGTGGTGCCGGAGGCGGAGTACGAGCGCATCGCGGGGGATGTGGTGGTGCGGTAGCGAGCCTGAGCGGAATAACAAAAGGTCATAACTTCGGAATGAGGGCAAATCCTGGCCCTGCGTGGGATCGCGCGTAACTTCCGAGTGGCCGACATCCGCCCGGAACCCGGGAAGACCGAGAACACGGCACCTTACGCTCCAGCCACGCGACACTTTTCTTCTGGCCACGCGGTGCAACGAAAGTGCCAGACAGCGCCCTGGCGAGTTGTAGCTGAGGATACCGCTGTGGTCATTGAAAGGGATTTACTAAGGTGACGATAATCATTTCGAGGATCGGCTGGAACCGGAAGCGGACGTTTGGGCAGGCAGCCCTGAAGTTCAACGAATGGAGAGTTTTCGCAATGGCAGGGGACAGTAAAAATTACGGATGGGCCGGTCTTGTGGCCGGATTGGGCGCCGGCGCTCTGGCGGGAATTGTGTATGCCTCCAAATCCGGGCGTGCAACGCGCGAGGACATCGACAACGGCGCCCGCGCGGGCAGCGAGTATCTGCGCGCACGGAGCCGCCAGGCCGCAGAGGCGGTGAGTGCCATTGTGGACCAGAGCAAGCAGCAGGTGGCTGCCCTGGTGGAGAAGAGCAGAGAGCAGGTGAACGAGTACGTGGATCGGAGCCGCCAGGCCGCGGCAGAGGCCGGCGCCCTGGTGGACAAGAGCAAGGCGCAGGTGAACGAGTATGTGGATCGCACGCGCCAGGCCGCGGAAGAGGTGAGCGCTCTCGTGGACCAGAGCAAGCAGCAGGTAGCTGCTCTGGTGGACAAGAGCAAGGCGCAGGTGAACGAGTACGTGGATCGCACCCGCCAGGCCGCGGAAGAGGCGAGCGCCATCGTCGGTCAGAGCAAGCAGCAAATGGTTGCCCTCGTGGACAAGAGCCGGGAGCAGGTGAACGAGTACGTGGATCGCACCCGCCAGGCCGCGGAAGAGGCGAGCACCGTTGTGGGCCAGAACAAGGAGCAGGTGGCTACTCTGGTGGACAGGAGCAAGGAGCAGATCAACGAGTACGTTGATCGCACCCGCCAGGCCGCGGAAGAGATCAGCGCGCTGGTGGACAGAAGCAAGGAGCAGGCTGCCCTGGTGGACAGGAGCAGCGAACAGGTGAACGAGTACGTGGATCGCACCCGCCAGG
>JASHPM010000025.1 GCA_030038115.1 Acidobacteriaceae bacterium
GCTAAAGACGTAATTGCCTTTCGAGCTCAGCACCACGCTTCCGCTCGCGTCCAGCACGTTGCCGTGCTGGTCCGCCGCGTTGCGTTCCACCTGATATTCGTGCAGCGCCGTCCACGACCCCAGATCGCTCCAGCCAAACCGCGCGGGAATGCAGTAAAGATGAGAATGATGCTCGCCGCGCGCGGAACGTGGCTCGAGAATCGCGTAATCCACGCTGATGTTCTCGCATTTCGGGTACAGCTCGGCGAAGACGCGATCGAATTGCGGCGTACCCCAGGTGGCTGCAATTTCCTCCAGCAGCGGAGCCGTCTCCGGCAGGTATTCGCGCATGGCGTTGGCCAGCGTCTTCGCGCTCCACACAAACATGCCGCTGTTCCAGAAATAATTGCCCGCGGCTACAAAGGCTTCGGCGCGCTCCAGGTTCGGCTTCTCCGTGAAGCGCCGCACGCGCAGCACGCCGTCGTCGCACGCAGCGCCGGTCTCGATGTAGCCGTACCCGGTTTCGGGGCGCGTGGGCTCAACGCCGAGCACCACCATATCGTCGCCGGCGGCAGCCAGCCCAATCGCCCGCCGGATGGTCGCCACGAAGGCGGCTTCGCCGGTGATCACGTGATCCGCGGGAAAAATCCCCAGCACCGCCTCGGGAACCAGGCGCTCGATCAGAAACGCCGCCAGACCGCACGCGGGAGCCGTATTGCGCGCGGCCGGTTCGCAAACCACCTGCTGCGCGGGAACGCAATCCAGCTGCGCGCAGATGGCGCCCGCAAGATGGGCGTTGGTGATCACCCAGACGTTCTGCGGCCGGGCCAGCGGTTCAGGCTGAACAGCAGCGGTCAGCCGGTCCAGGGTCCGCTGGATCATGGTCCGCTCGCCGTCCAGCGCCAGCACCTGCTTGGCGCGCGACCGGCGGCTACGCGGCCAGAAGCGTGTGCCGCTGCCGCCCGCCAGGATAATGGGCCGAAACTCGATCGTCGCCGCCATCTCGTTCTGGATGGAATGCTACAGGATTCACCCTGGCGCCGGGCTAATCGATCCGGTTCTGGTGAGCGGCTAATCGGTTGCGGGCACGATGCGAATGATCTCGCTCGTGTCATCGCCGGCCAGGGTCCAGCGCGGGGTGGAGGAGGGAATCACCGCGAGCTGGTTGCGCTTCGCCTCGAACGCCTCAAAATTGTCCCCGGCAATGCGGATGCGCCCCTGCGTGACAAACAGCATCTGCACCACCGGCGCCGGAGCGGCCAGCGCCGATGCGGCTTCAGCCCCAATCGGCCATTTTTCGATGCGAAAATAGCGCTCGTCGATCAGGATGGTGTGCCCGTCGACAGTGCGCGGCGCCACTTTGCCGGCTCGCGTGGTGAGCTTCATCGCCGCGAACGCCTTTTCCAGATGCAGCTCCCGCGCGCTGCCGTAGTCATACATGCGATAGGTCAGATCGCTGGTCTGTTGCGTCTCCAGCATCACCACTCCCGGTCCCAGCGCGTGCACAGTCCCGGCGTCGACAAAAATCATGTCGCCCTTCGAGACCGGAACCATGTGCAGAAGCGACTCGAGCGATGCATCGTGGACGGCGGCCTTCACCTGGTCGACCGTCACGCCCGCCCGGATGCCCAACGCCAACTGCGCTCCCGGCTGCGCGTCCAGCGCGTACCAGCACTCCGTCTTGCCGCGGGGCTCGCCATAATGCTGCGCCAGCGCATCGTCGGGATGCACCTGCACACTCAGTTTCTCCTTCGGAAGCAGAATCTTCACCAGCAGGGGGAAATCCCTGCCGGTGAGACCTGTACCCAGCAGAGCAGACCGCTGCTGCTTTGTAGCGTCAGCCAGACTCATGCCTCGCAGCGGACCCGTATCCACAAGACACATCTCGCCCGTCAGCCACACTTCGCCGATCGGCTCGCCATCGGTCCGGTAGTTGTACCACGGCGCCAGATCGTTGAATCCCCACGGACGCGTTCGAAAATACGGCGCGAGGCGGAAGGGAGGAAGCGTCTCCATGACCCTTTAGTATGCATGACCAACACGAAGGTTGCGGCTGGCCGCTGGGACCCATCCGATAGGATGAAAGCAATGCCTCGCTATCTTGTCACCGGGTGTGCCGGTTTCATTGGTTCGTGGATTACCCAAACGCTGGTCGAGCGTGGCGCGAGTGTCCGTGGTCTCGATAACTTCGAGACCGGGAACCGCAGCAACATAGCGCATCTCATGAGCGGTTCCGGCAGCGCAATCGGCTCTCGGCCCGGGGATCCGAACGCCAGCGGTTTTGAGTTTATCGAGTGTGACCTGCGCGACGCCGACGCGACCGCCCGCGCCTGCGAAGGCATCGACTTCATCCTCCACCAGGCGGCGCGTCCCTCCGTACCGCGGTCCGTGAAGGACCCGCGCACCAGCCACACCGCGAACCTCGACGGCACCTTCAATCTACTGGAAGGCGCGCGCGCCGCCGGCGTCAAACGCATCGTCTACGCCGCGTCGTCCTCCGCCTACGGCAATCAGCCGGGCTTTCCGCGCGTGGAGACCATGGTGCCCATGCCGATTGCGCCGTATCCGGTGCAGAAACTCGCCGGCGAGTTCTACATGAAGA
>JASHPM010000237.1 GCA_030038115.1 Acidobacteriaceae bacterium
GCCCCAGATGCCGGCGACCTGCACAGTGGCGGCCAGCGACTGGCCGGTGTGGGGAAGGTAGTTGCTGGAAACGTTGCTGGAGTTGTAACTAAGCATCAGCGCACTGGTGACGATGCCCTCGAGCGCGTTCTGGCCCTGGATTCCGCTGCGGAAGGCGAGGGTCTGAAAAAGATTACTGGATGCCTGGCTGAAAGCCCGAATGGACGACTCGTCCCATGCATAGGTGCCGCCGATCCGGGAGAAACCAAAAAGGCTGAAATGCCGCAGCGGGTAGCTGGCAGAAAGATTGAAGCCCTTCCTGCCCTGGTTGTAATTCTGGAGCAGAGAGGAGATGGCGGAGGTCTGGTTGGCGCTGGCGGTGCCGGTGAGGGAATAGCTTTTCGAGGCGTTGTAATCGGTCTTGCTGTCGAAGACCTGGAACCCGAGGTTCAGGGGTCTGTTGCGCAAATAAGGCTCGTTGAAGGCGAAGAGGAGGTTGCGCGCCAGACTGCCGGCGTTGGCCTGGACGCTGAGGGTTTCGCCGAGACCGAGGAAGTTGTTGGTCTGGTAGTTGAGACCGAGGAATGCGCCGGAGAGGCCGCTGACGCCGCCATTGAGGCCGATGGAGTTCTTGCCCTTTTCCTGAACCTTGAGCAGCAGATCGACGGTTCCATCTTCGGTGTTCTGGTGGGTTTCGGAATCCTGATCGACGCGCAGGGGGTTGAAGTAGTCGAGCTGATTGAGGCGCAGGAGGCTGAGCTCCCAGAGGTGGCTGTTGTAGACCTGGCCTTCCTGGAGAAGGAGCTCGCGGCGGATGACGAAGTCGCGTGTAACGGTGTTGCCCTGGAACTCGATACGCGAGACGGTAAACTGTTTGCCTTCGTCGATGTCGATGTTCCAGGTGACGGTGTGCTTTGCATCGTCGAAGGTGGGAGTGGGCACGGGGGTGAAGTTGATGTAGCCGTTCTGGCTGTATGCCTTGTGCAGGTTGTCGAGATCTTTGGCGAAGATGGTGGCGTTGAAGATGGCGCCGTCTTTCTGGGTAAAGATAGCACGCAGGGCCTTGAGATTGACCCCCGCCTTGACACCGGTGAAATTGATGCCGGCCAGACGGTAGCGCTCACCCTCCTCAATGTTCATGTGGATATCGATGCGCTTGCCTTTGCGCGGCCGGAAGGTGAAAAACGAAAGGCCGGATTCGTTGCGGATGTGGGTCTGGGGCTCTCCGACGGGACCGCCGCGGAGATAGCCGCGATCGCGATACGCCTGGCGGACACGCTCGGAATCTTCTTCCAGCTTGGAAGCGTCATAGGTGCGGGCGAAGATGTTCTCAAAAATGATGGAATGAGGAAGGCCGATGGGGCGCAGATTGCGCATGGATTCGCGCAGAACGCGTGAACTAACGCGCTGGTTGCCGCTGAAGGTGATCTTCCCGACCTTAACGGTGGGTCCTTCCTTAATGATGAAGTTGAGCTGGACGGAAGCCGGCGGGATGGTTTTGACTTCAGGACGCACAACGGCGAACTGGTGGCCGTGCTCAGCGAGCATCTCCTTGATGACGGTCACGGCGTGGGCGATGCGAGCCGGGTCGTACTGGCTTTCCTGAGAGAGGCCGACCTTCTCCTTCTTGAAGCGGTCGAGGACATCGGACTGGGTGACGGAGTTCAGGCCCTTGTAAGTAATGTCGCGAATGGTGGGTTTTTCGCGGACGTAAACATCGAGGATAACGCCCTGCGGGGTGTCCTCCTTCTCGATGCGAACGTCTTCAAAGTAGCCGGTGTTCCAGAGGGAGTTGAAGTCGCGCTCGACAGTCAGCGGATCGTAGGTATCGTTCACATGGCTGAACATGCGAGCGAGGACGGTCTCTTTGGGGATGCGGCGGAAGCCGATGACACGAATCTCGAGGATCTTCTGGCCGACGTCGCTGGCGGCAGCGGCGGGATTGGCTTCCTGGGCAACGAGAGACGCGGCCGGCAGGAGGGAGGCCAGAAGGAAAAGCAGCACCAGGGAGCGCCCCAGGAGCCGGCGCAGATTCCTGCATTGTACGTGCGGGGAGCCAGCGCTCCAGGAGTTCACGGAAAAAATAGGCACACCCTCACTGCTCAAAATCGGGCCGATCTTCGGGAAAAGGCGATTATATCAGCGCGATTCGCGCGCGCGGCGCTGTGGGTGAGGAGTTGAACGCCAGTCAAGGCAGCAAGAAACACAGATGAATTGCTCAGCATCGTCGATGGCACGATCATTGCACTCTCCCACCCTGCGAGCTGTCCGCGCTCAGGATGTGATCGGGGAGAATTGCGATCAGTTTAACGAAGATCGGATCGCTTTGGAGTGGACGCGGAAGCTTTGCGAACGTCAACGAGCACGGAATAAAAGACAGGGCCCCCAGCGAGGTCGTTGAGACGCTGCGAGGTGAGAAGGTTCACGTTGTGTCCGCCAGCGGAGAGCTTATTCCAGTTAAGCCGCGCAGCAACAACGCCGGGACGCACTGCGATGCGATCGGAGTCTACAGCGCTTCCGTTGCCAGCGGGATGAGGGCCGACGCGGGCACGGAGCGCGATGCTGCCGCGATCGTTGAAGACGTCGACTGTGTCACCGTCGGCGATGCCGCGGGCGAGCGCGTCGTCGGCATGGATTTCGAGGACGCCGTTGAAGGCGGATTCCATGGCGCGATGACCGGTGAGGTTCATGAAGGTCGAGTTCATGTAGTTGTCGCCTTTGCGACCGAGAAACTCGAGCGGATAGCGCTCGCGCGCGGAGGTATGACGCGACTCCGGCGCCGGCCGAAATGCGGGGAGCGGATCGATGCCCTGCGCGGCGAGCGTGGCGGAGTAGAACTCGATGCGACCGCTGGGCGTTTCGAAGGGCCCTTCGGCGAAGGGAAGGAACGCATGCGGCTTCTGGTTTTCATCGAATTGAAGGCGCTGGGCACCGCCGGCGGAATGCAGCGTCTCGGCGGTGATACCGGCGAGCCAGGGATGCTGGTTCCCGGGATCGTCCGCACGAAGAGCCTGCGCGATGAGGTCGTCAGGGGTGTCGCGGAAGCAGGGCTCGGTGAATCCCATGCGCTGGGCGAGCTGCGAGAAGAGCCACACATTGGAGCGGGCCTCGCCGACGGGCGCGATGGCCTGCTCGGAAAGCTGGACATAGTAGTGGCCGTAAGCTCCCTGGACGTCTTTGTGTTCGAAAAACGTGGTTGCGGGCAGAAGGACGTCGGCGTAGTCGGCGGTGTCGGTGAAGAATTGTTCGTGCACGACGGTGAACAGATCGGGGCGCGAGAGGCCGCGCAGCACCGCTGACTGATCGGGAGCGATGGCCGCAGGATTGGAGTTGTAGACAAAGAGCGCGTGTACCGCGGGCCCATCCTCAGGCTTGCCGCCGAGTTCGGTGAGCGCGTGGCCGAGGACGGCCATGTTGACGGTGCGGGATTCACGGCCCAGGGGGCTGGACTCCATCAGGTCAGGGCGCTCCAGCGTTGCCTTGTCCCATCGGAAAGCGCCGCTGGTGGAAAGCTGGAGTCCGCCGCCGTAATGCTTCCATGCGCCTGTGAGCGCCGGTAGCATGGCGATGGCTCGCGTGGCTGCACCGCCGTTGTCACTGCGCTGCACGCCATAGTTGAGGCGAATGACGGCGGGAGTGGTGGTGGCGTAATCGTGGGCGAGGCGTTCGATGTCGGCGGGGGTGATACCGGTGAGCGAAGAAACGCGGGTGGGTGGATATTCGGCGATGCGCTCGCGGAGCTGATCGAAACCGCAGGTCCAGCGCGC
>JASHPM010000238.1 GCA_030038115.1 Acidobacteriaceae bacterium
GTGCTGGTGTTTTTGCCACAGATACTGTTACTTTTTCTGTTTATCGGGGTGCTGGAGGACTCCGGCTACCTGGCGCGGGCGGCGCTGATCGCGGATCGGGTGATGCGGTCGATCGGGCTGAACGGGAAGGCGTTCATTCCGCTGCTGTCGGCGTACGCGTGCGCGGTGCCGGCGATCATGGCGACGCGGACGATCGAGAACAAGCGGGACCGGTTTGCGACGATCCTGGTGGCGCCGTTCATGACCTGCTCGGCGCGGCTGCCGATTTACATGCTGATGATTGCGGCGTTCATTCCCAACAAGCCGCTGCTGGGGGATCTGTTTGGGCTGCGGGCGGCGACGATGCTGTCGCTGTACGTGCTGGGATTTGTGGCGGCGCTGGCAACGGCGCGGCTGCTGAAGTCGTCGATTCTGAAGGCGTCGTCGGCGCCGTTCATTCTGGAGCTGCCGCAGTACCGGCTGCCCACAGTGCACTCGCTGAGTTTGCGGCTGATGGATCGCGGCAAGGTGTTTCTGCGCCAGGCGGGAACGGTGATTCTGCTGGTGACGCTGGTGCTGTGGGTGCTGAGCCATATGCCGTTCCACGCGGATCTGGCGCAGAGCCTGATCGGACGGCTGGGGCAGTTCATTGAGCCGGTGATTCGGCCACTGGGGTTCAACTGGAAGATTGGGATCGGGCTGCTGACCTCGGTGATGGCGCGCGAGGTGATCGTGGGCACACTGGGCACGCTGTACGGGGCCGATCCGGCGACGCAGTCGCTGGGCTTGCAGGCGGCGCTGCGGCACGATCTGACGCTGGCCGGGGCGATGGCGCTGGTGGTGTTCTTTGCGTTTGCGCTGCAGTGCACCTCGACGATCGCGATTGTGCGGCGCGAGACGAACAGCTGGCGCTGGCCGGCGCTGCAGTTCGCCTACATGAGCGTGCTGGCGTATGTGGCGGCGCTGGCGACGAACCAGGCCATTCTGCACTTCGTGCGATAGCTGGGAGCCGGGAGCCGGTAGCCTGTAGCCCGTAGCGAAAAAGCGATTCGCGAGCAGCTGCACCTCGGTCATCATCTGGCAGGCGTGGACCTGGTCAGCCTCTGAAGCCATCAGTTAGTTCGGAGCGGTCGTTGGCACGTTCCCTTGTTTCGATTTTGGGGCGGAAGCCTTTAATCTGTTTAACCGGGTGCGGTTTGGGTATTCCGGTTTGCAGCAGGGAGCGGAACAATCCGCGGCTGCTGCAGTTTTCGTCGCGGGTGAATTACCAACTCAGGCCGCAGGTAAGGAGGAGTGGCATGCGACGGCGGGATTTTGTGAAGGCGCTGGTGGCGACTACGGTGAGCGCCAGGGCGATGGTGGGGCAAACCGCTGCAACGCAGGTGGCTCCTTCGGCGCCGCCACCGACACCGCCGGGTGCAGCACCTGCGCCTGCGCCGGGTCCGGTTCCGTGGATGCGCGGGCTGATGGAGGTGAAGCCGCTGCGGATGACGCCGCTGCTGCCGGATGCGGTGGCAGAGACGACCACGTACTTCTTCAATGACCGGCAGATGGCAACGCTGCGGCAACTATGCGAGATTCTGCTGCCGCCCATGGGAGATTACCCGGGAGCTCTGGATGCGGGCGCGCCGGAGTTTCTGGACTTCCTGATTTCGGTCTCGCCGCCGGACCGGCAGCGGATGTATGAGTCGGGACTGGACTGGCTGGATGCCGAGGCGCGCAGTAAGTTTGGTATGGCGTTCGATGCGGCGAATGCAGCGCAGGCGGACGCGCTGATTCGACCATGGCTGAGGACGTGGATGCCGGATCATCCTCCGACCGAGGCGCATGCGGACTTTATCAATGTTGCGCACAGCGACATTCGCACCGCGACGATTAATTCGGAAGAGTGGAGTCGGGCGGAGGTTCGAGCGGGGGAAGAACCGCCGGGGAGGGGATTGTACTGGTATCCGGTCGATCCGGATATCAACAGAAGATTTCTGCCGCGCCGATGAAGGCGTTGGGGATTTACCGGAGAACCACCCCTCAGGGGCTGAAGCCCAATTAATCTGGTACCGATTATCGGCATGGCTAAGCCGGCCGTGCCCCTTCAAAACGCGGGTTTGAACAGCGACTTCCGAGATGCGCAGGGGAAATGTAAGTGGGGAGTGAGGAGAGCGTTCGAGGTTGACTCATCAAGAGACGGTTGACGTCTTAATTATCGGTTCGGGGCATTCCGGGGGCATGGCAGCGAAGATCCTGACGGAGAAAGGGATCTCGTGCCTGATGCTGAACGCGGGGCCGATCGCCGAGGTTCACAAAGATACCGATGTACGGCAGGCTTATACGCTGCCGTATCGCGGGTTCAAGCAACCAGGACGTCTGCCGCACGTTTTTCAGTCGAACGAGTTCAACGCCAATACGTGGGTGGATGAGAAGGAAGTCCCCTATACCTACAGGCCGGGAGATCCTTATAACTGGGTACGGGTTCGGTTGTTTGGCGGGCGGTCGTTGTTCTGGTCGCGACAATCCTTCCGGCTGAGCGACTATGAGTTCAAGGCGAAGTCGCGTGATGGGTTTGGCGAAGACTGGCCGCTCAGCCTCGCGGACTTAGCTCCGTATTACTCGCGCGTGGAAGCGATCTTTCGCGTGACGGGTCACATGGACGGGCTGGCGCAGTATCCGGACGGCAATTTTATTCCTGACGATTCGCCGTGGTGCGGATGCATGCAGCGGTTTCGCACCGCGGGCGCGCAGCGGGGGATTGCGGTGTGCAAGCCGCGCGCCGCGCTGGGCGTGGATGGTCTGGCGAGCTCGATCAATCTGCTGCTGCCGGATGCGCTGGCGACGGGAAAACTGCAGGCGATCCCGAATGTGGTGGTGCGGGAACTGCGGGCGGATCGGAAGACGGGTCTGGTGAGCGAAGCGTATTTTGTCGATCGGCTGACGCGGCGCGAGATGTCGGTAAAGGCGCGCGTGGTGGTGCTGGCGGCGGGAACGCTGGAGAGCACGCGGCTGCTGCTCAATTCGAAGCTGGCGAATTCGAGCGGGGTGATGGGGCATTATCTGATCGATCAGGTTTATGGGGCGGGGCTGGTGTGCTCGGTGCCGGAGGCGCGGGATGGAAAGACGAGCCGCGAGCTGATGGAGGGCAGCGCGCTGATCCCGCGGTTTCGCAACATCAACACGAAGGCGAAGAACTTCATCCGCGGCTATGCGCTGAACTGCTACAGCGGCACGCATGCGATGGATCCGAGAAATTTTAAGGCCTATGGCAGGGAACTGAAAGAGAAGCTGGACAGCTACAGCGGGAGCGGCTTTTCAGTAGGAATTATGGGAGAAGTGCTGGCGCATTATGAACACCACGTGAGCATCGACAAGACGACGGTGGATGCGTGGAACATTCCGGTGCTGCACGTGGACACCCGCTATACGGACAACGAATTCAATATGGCGCGGGACGCAGTGGATACGGCGAGTGAATTAGCCGAGGCCGCGGGCTTTGAGATTCTGGCGAAGAACTATGATCCGAATCCGCCGGGATACAGCATTCATGAGCTGGGGACCTGCCGGATGGGCAACGATGCGAAGAGCAGCGTGCTGAACCCGTGGTGCCAGAGTCACGACATCAGGAATCTTTTCGTGGTGGATGGGGCGAGTTTTGTGAGCTGTGGATGGCAGAATCCGACCATGACGATCCTGGCGCTGGCGATGCGGGCGTCGGAGCATCTGGCGGAGGAGATGCGGATGGGGAACGTGTAGGCCAGAGCACAGGGCACAGAGCTGACAGGTTAGCGGCCACCGGCACTGCTTGAACCGCCAGCGTTGCCGGAGTAGGTTGGGTTCGTGAAAAAACTTGTGGGTTCGCTGGGTGTGTCGTGTCTGCTGGTTCTCCTTGCCCTGGTAGTTTTCCCAAACAATCTTTTTGCGCAGCGCGCAGCGCATGGGTTTGTGCATACGCACGGCGAGGAGCTCGTCGATGGCGAGGGGCAGCCGCTGCTGCTGCGCGGGATCAATCTGGGGAACTGGTTTGAGGTGGAAGGGTACATGTTCCACTTCGACGGAGGGCCGCAGTCGCCGCGCGAGATTGAGGATCTGACGAAGGAGCTGCTGGGGCCGGCGAAGGCCGAGGAGTTCTGGCAGCAGTATCGGGCGAGCTACATTACGGAAGCGGACATCGACCGGATCAAGGCGATGGGATTCAACTCGGTGCGGGTGCCGCTGCACTGGAAGTTTTTCGCGAGCGACGATGCAGAGGGGTTCAGGCTGGTCGATCAGCTGGTGGAGTGGGCGAAGAAGGATGGGATTTATGTGATCCTCGACATGCACTGCGCGCCGGGCGGACAGACGGGATCGAATATCGACGACAGCTGGGGTTATCCGTGGCTGTATTCGAGCCAGGAGGCGCAGGAGGAGACGGTGGCGGTGTGGCGGAGGATTGCCGCGCACTACAAAAACAACGCGACGGTGCTGGGATACGACCTGCTGAACGAGCCGCTGCCGGACTGGCCGAAGCTGGAGCCCCTGAAGCGCGAGCTGCTGCCGGTGTACATGCGAATTGCGGCGGGGATTCGCCAGGTGGACAAGAACCACGTGCTGATTTTGGGCGGGGCGAACTGGGATACGAACTTTGGCGTCTTCAGCGGGACGTTCGACCCGAACATGATGTTCACGTTTCACAAATACTGGACAGAGAAGACGGACACGAGCGTGATCGAGGAGTATCTGAAGTTTCGGCATGAGCATCATGTGCCGGTGTGGCTGGGCGAGTCGGGGGAAAACAAGGATGCGTGGGTGGAGGCGTTTCGGAAGACGCTCGAAGAGAACCATGTGGGGTGGGCGTTCTGGACGTACAAGCGGATGGATGCGACGCCGTGCGTGGCAACGTTCGACCGGCCCGCCCACTGGGATGAGATAGTGGCGTTCGCGAAGCTGCCGGGCGGGACGGGGAATGCGGAGAAGAGGATTGCGGCGCGACCGGCGCAGGGGGACATCGACGCGGCGTTTGCGGATTTGCTGAAGAAGATTCAGTTTGCGAATGGGCGGGTGAATGCGGGGTATGTGCAGGCGCTGGGGATGGAAGTGCAGCCGGTAGCCGGTAGCCAGTAGCCAGTAGCGAACGGCCGGCAGCCCGGGAAAAGGCCGCTCCGTGGGGCTGAGGCGTTGGACAATTCCCGAAATGGATCGAGGGGGGTTCCTTCCGTAAGCAGCCCAGAGCCAAAATCGATTGACAAACCGACGACAGGGGCGTTCGCTACTTGCTGTGGGGTGAACCTAGCAGGGGAATGGAACCCGCGGGACAGGATTTTGGTGGAGGTTTACGCGGTTTGCGCCGCTTAAGGGGGAACCTTGAGCCGGGTTATTCCAGTCGGTAGCCGGTAGCTGGGAGCTGGGAGCGAACAGCCAGCGAGAAGCGAGAAGCCTGTAGCCGGTAGCCGGAAGTCGGTAGCCGGTAGCGAACGGCCGGAAGCGAGAAGCCGGTAGCCGGTAGCCCGTAGCCGGTGGCCGGTAGCCGGTAGCCAGTAGGGAGCTGGGAGCGGGGAGCTTGTGGCGGGTGGCCGGTAGGCAGTAGCGGGTGCCGGTAGCCGGTGGCCGGTAGCCTGTAGCCAGTAGGGAGCTGGGAGCGGGGCGCGAGAAGCTCGTAGCCGGTAGCCGGTTAGCGGACAGCCGGCAAAAAGCGAGCGCAAGACCGGTTAGCAAAAAGCCGGCTAGCGAACGGCCGGCGAACGGCGAACCACTGTTCGATTCTGAACAGGGGAATGCGATTGCGGACAACCAGGGGTCTGGCCGCGATTGGAGAAGTGACTTCCTTTCATTCATTTAAGCGTCTCCTGGACTGGCGGGTGGAGTGCACTTATCACTGCGCCGATCCATGTGAACGGAACCATCCAGCGAGGAGGGTGAGGTGCTGGCTGACCTGAGGCAGTCTCTGCGGCAATTACGGCAATCGCCGGGGTTTACGGCGACGGCGGTGTTAACGCTGGCGCTGGGAATTGGGGCGACGACGGCGATTTTCACGCTGGTGCAGCAGGTGATGCTCCGCTCGCTGCCGGTGACGAAGCCGGACCAGCTGTGGCGGATCGGGAAGAAGATTCATTGCTGCGGGTGGGGCGGATGGACGCAGGACGAGGAGTTTTCGATTTTCTCGTATGACCTGTACAGGCATTTTCGCGACAACACGCCGCAGTTTGCGGATCTGGCGGCGCTGGAAGGCGGCAATGAGGAACTGGGTGTGCGCAAGGGGGGAAGCGAGTCGCAGGCGGAGACGCAGAACGGGCAGTTTGTATCGGGGAATTTCTTCCGGACTTTTGGAGTGGGAGCGTGGATCGGGCGGGTGTTTCAGCCTTCCGACGATGTGGAGGGCGCGCCGCCGGTGGCGGTGATGAGTTATCGGGTGTGGAAGGAGAAGTACGGCGGGGATCCATCGGTAGTGGGATCGGTGTACCTGCTCAACGCCCAGCCGTTCACGATTGTGGGCGTGGCGGCACCGGGATTCTATGGCGCCAAGCTGGTCGACTGGGGCATGCCGGACATCTGGCTGCCGGTGACGACGGAGCCATTGCTGAATGGAGCGACCTCGCGGCTGAAGGACCCGAGTCAGCACTGGCTGGACGCCATTGGGAGGGTGAAGCCGGGGACCGATCCAAAGCAGCTGGAAGCGCGGTTGCGCCTGGAGCTGCACGACTGGCAGGCGAGCCACGTGGCGGACATGGTTCCGCAGGAAAAAGAGGTGTGGCAGCAGCAGAAACTGTACCTGACGGCGGGCGGCGCGGGTGTGGATGACGTGCGCCAGCAGTATGAGGATGGTTTGCGTCTGCTGTTTTGGGCAGCCGCATGCGTGCTGCTGGTGGCCTGCGCGAATATCGCAAACCTGTTGCTGGCGCGGGGACTGAAGAATCGGCAGCAGACGTCGATCCGGGTGGCGCTGGGGGCGAGCCGGCGGAGGCTGGTGCGCAAGGCGCTGGTGGAGAGCGTGACGCTGAGTGTGGTGGGCGGAGCGCTGGGAATCGCTGTGGCCTATGCGGGCACGCGGCTGATGGTGCATCTGGCGTTCAAGGTGGGCAGCGCGAGCAACTATGTGCCGATCGAGGCGACTCCGGCGTGGCCGGTGCTGTTGTTCACGCTGGGAGTTGCGGTGCTGACGGGAATGTTGTTCGGGATAGCGCCGGCGTGGATGACGTCGCATGCGGAGCCGGTGGAGGCGCTGCGGGGAGCGCGGGGGTCGACAGGAACGAAAGCGCGGTGGCCGCAGAAGGCGCTGGTGATTGCGCAGGCAGCGGTGTCGCTGGTGCTGCTGAGCGCGGCGGCGATGCTGGGGCAGAGCCTGAGGAACCTGGAGCATCAGAATTACGGTTTCGACATGAAGAGCCGGTATGTGGCGTGGATCAATCCTCTGCTGGCGAACTACAAGCCGGAGCAACTGGACAACCTGTACAGGGAGATCGAAGAGAAGCTGAGCGCGATTCCGGGTGTACGGAAGGTGAGTGCTGTGCTGTACGCGCCGATGAGCGGGGACAGCTGGAATACGGGAGTGCACATCGAAGGGAAGCCGGAGCCCGATGCCAAAGCGGACTACGGCGCAGGATGGGTGCGGGCGACGCCCGGGTTCTTCGAGACGCTGGGCGATCCGATGCTGATGGGGCGGCCGATCGAGGAGTCAGATACGGGATCGACGCGCAACGTGGTGGTGATCAACGAGGCGTTTGCGAAGAAGTTTTTCAAGGGCGAGAACCCGATCGGGCAGCATTTTGGGCCGGACAAGGCGCAATATGCGGGGACGTGGGAGATTGTGGGGGTCGCAGGCGACATGCGTTACGTGACCTACGGCATGAAGGACCCCCCGCGGCCGATGTTCTTTTTGCCGGAGGCGCAGACAGCGCATCTTGACGAACCGGGATATGCAGCGGGAGAGGCGTGGTCGCATTATCTGTACAACGTGGTGCTGTGGGCGCCGGGCAATCCGCCGCAGCTGGAAGCCCAGGTGCGGAAGGCGCTGGGGGAGATCGATCCCAACCTGGTGCTGTACAGCGTGGACCCCTACCAGCATCTGCTGGATTCGGCCTTCGCGCAGCAGAACATGATCGCGAACCTGACGCTGCTGTTTGGCGCGCTGGCGCTGGTGCTGGCAGCGGTGGGACTGTACGGGGTGACGGCGTACACGGTGGAGCAGCGGACGAGCGAGATTGGGGTGAGGATGGCGCTGGGCGCGGATCGGAGCAGCGTGGTGAAGATGGTGCTCAGGGGCGCGTTCTGGCAGGTGGGCGTGGGGCTGGCGCTGGGGATTCCGGCGGCGATTGGAGCGGGATACCTCATTGCGGAGCAGCTGTTCGGGGTCAAGCCGTGGGATCCGGTGATGCTGACAGTGGCGACGGTGCTGCTGGGGCTGGCGGCATTGGTGGCGGCGGTGATTCCGGCGCAGCGCGCGGCGAGTCTGGATCCGATGGAAGCGCTGCGGGTGGAGTGAAGCAGCCGGAAGCCGGTAGCCGGAAGCGAGAAGCCGGTAGCAGGAAGCGAGAAGCGGGAAGCGGGTAGCAGGAAGCGAGTAGCAGTTACAAGCTATCGGCTAACAGCTGACAGGGAGTTAGGGAGAGAGAACCCGATGATGGCCGATCTGAGATATGGAATCCGGCAGCTGCGGAAGGCGCCGGGCTTTGCGCTGACGGCGGTGCTGACGCTGGCGGTGGGAATCGGCGGAGTGACAGCGGTGTTTTCCATCGTGGATGCGGTGTTGCTGCGGCCGCTGCCGTACGCGCAGGCGGATCGGCTGGTGCGGCTGCATGAGGGGATCGAGCACCAGTTCGAGAGCGCTAATCTGCCGGCGCCGGATGTGATCCGTTTTGCGCGGGAGAACCGGGCGTTCTCTGCGGTGGCGGGGTTTATTGCGAGCCGGTATGAGGTGAGCGGAGCGGGACTGCCGTTTGCCGCACAGGCGGAGCGGGTGACGGCGTCATTGTTTCCGATGCTGGGAGCGCAGCCGCTGCTGGGGCGGGTGTTCACGCGGGACGAGGACGAGAAGAGTGCGCCGTTGGCGCTGATCAGCTATGGGTTGTGGCGGGAAAAATTCCAGGGCGATGCGGGCGTAGTGGGCAGAACGGTGGACCTGGA
>JASHPM010000239.1 GCA_030038115.1 Acidobacteriaceae bacterium
TAGAAGACGAAAGTAGAAACAAAGAAACGGAGTGTCGCCCATGACGCGTATTTCCAGAGCAGGTTTCGCAGCCGCCTCGGCAGTCGCGGCGCTGTCTTTGGTTTTCACAACCGGCTGCACCACGAAGAATTACGTACGCAGCCAGACTGAGCCGGTGATCCAGAAGACCAACGAGCTTGACGATGCCACCGCGGCGAATAATCGCGCGATCCACGATGTGGATACGCGGTCGCAGGCGGGCATCCAGCAGGCGCAGAATTCGGCCAACCAGGCGCAGCAGAACGCGCAGAACGCCACCCAGGCCGCGAACACCGCGCAGTCGTCGGCGCAGGACGCTGTGAACCGCACGGACACGCTGGCGGGCGTGGTTGCCAATCTGGACAACTACAAGCAGATCGGCGATGTTTCGGTCACGTTTGGCTTCGACAAATCGAATCTGACGAAGGCGGACAAGGATCAGCTGGACCAGTTCGGCGGACAGCTGGCGAATACGAAGAGCTACATCCTGGAAGTGACGGGCGGAACGGACTCGGTGGGATCGAAGGAATACAACTACGATCTGAGCGATCGGCGGGCGATGGCAGTGGTGCAGTACCTGGCGGCGAAGTACAACGTGCCGGCGCACAAGTTCTATCTGGTGGGCCTGGGCAAGGACGTTGAGGTTGACACCAACAAGACCGCCGCGGGCCGCGCGAAGAACCGGCACGTGGAAGTGCAGCTGCTGAGCAACACATCCGATAATGGAACGCCTGCGGCACAGGGCGACAATGCGAATCCGGCGGCCGGATCGCCGTCAGGCCGATAACGAAGTTCTCGAAGCAACTTGGGCGCGCGCTGAGCGCGCCCTTTCTTTTTGCGCGGTGCTGCGGGGTGGTCAGTTCGGGCGGGTCATGCCCTGGATGCTGACTTGACTCGCCAGCGAAGCGCCGGGGCGCAACTGGACGCGGATGCTTTCGCCGACGCGGATCATGGAGGAGGTTGCCGGCTGATCGTGGAGGCGCCAAGCCGTGCCCTCGTCGACGCCGAAGGTCTGAGACTGGCCATCTCTGCGCGCCACGGTGATGGAATTGCCCTCGACGGCGGTGACGATGCCGGCGGTCCAGGTTTTGCCGAAGTTGGCGCGTTGATGCTCAAGGATTGTGGCGGAAAACGGGGGCTGAAGGGTAATGGTGTGGGCCTGAATGGTGCGAGCCTGCTCATCGATGTCGCCGTTGACGAGGATTGGGTCTCCGGGATGGAGGTCAGCGATGGCAAAGGGCGCGCTGCGGCCGACCATCAGGGTGGACAGGCTGGACTGGATGGTAAAGCTGACGTTCTCCGGGATATCCATGACAATGGTGGATCCGCTGACGGATGTGACGACGCCGGCGAGGCCGTGGCGGGTCATAATGCCGATGCGCGGAGCCGGCTGCGCTTCGCTTTGAGTGTCCTGGGCCGCCGTGCAAGCAGCGGCGAGAAGAAGGGCAGCAGCGATACCGATGGCGCGTGGCGTTTGAAGATTCGTGCGGGTCGTCATTTGGGTCCTCATCGTGGAGCCGGGGCCCGGGCAACTGGTGATCAGACCGGCGAGAGCTGGCGGACGTGAGCGGCGCGGACATCGTTGGCGGTGAAGAGGCGCAGGAATGGAGCGCCCTGGCAGGCCTTCTCGAGTGCGGCGCGGCCACCGGCTTCTTCGCGCTCGACGAGACAGACGGCGGCGATGACGCGCATGCCGGCTTCGCGTGCCGCTTCGATGGCGGTGATGGTGGAAGCGCCGGTGGTGCAGACGTCGTCGACGATGAGAACGGGGGCGTCCTTCTCGCAGAAGCCTTCGATGCGGCGGCCGGTGCCGTGGGTTTTTTCGGCTTTGCGGACGAGGAAACCGTGGATGAGCGGGGAACCGTTGTTCTGCTGGGCGCGCCAGGCGCTGGCGATGGAGACAGCGGAGACGACGGGGTCCGCGCCCAGGGTGAGTCCGCCGACGGCTGCGGGGTGCAGGTTGTGTTCGGCCAGGAGGTCGAGGATGGCGAGACCGGTGAGGCGCGCGCCTTCAGCGTGGAGCGTGGTGGTGCGGCAGTCGATGTAGTAGTCGGACTTTGCGCCGGAGGAGAGGGTGAAGTTGCCGAGGCGGAAGGAGGTGCGGGCGAGGAGATCGAGGAGGGCGGTGCGGGGGTTGGCGGTCATTTTGGATTAGTGTAACGGCGAGGAGTGGGCATGGAGGCTGCGAGAAGGTCGGGGAAGGGAAAGAAAAGCATCCCTCAGGGGCTAAAGCCCGAGTTAATTCGGGGCGTTTCGGCACGGCTGAAGCCGTGCCCTTTCAACGCAGCAGCTCTCCCGCAAGCTATGAAGCCGTGCCCTTTCAAAGATGGGATTCTTCCATGAGCTTCGCAAACATGCGCCTTCGAAGAGGGAGATTTCCCGCGAGCTGCGAGGCCATGCCCCTTCAGGACCGCGATTGCCGCCTGGGCACTCGCGTGCCGTTTGAACCACACGAAACGATCGCAGTTGCAGCGTGCGGTAAACCCCTCGTGCTCTCTCCACTTGTGGGGGAAAACCCGGTCTTCCAGGTCGCCGGTGACTCCGATGTAGAGAGTGTGGCTGCGGCTGGCCATGATGTATGTGTAGTAGCCGCGCTCGTCCATCCATTCATGGTAGGCGGCGGGGCCGAGAAAAAAGCAACCGCAGATCCTTCCGCTTCGTTACCGAAGCGTCAGGATGACACTTGGTGGGGTTGGGTGAGTGGCGGTTGATTCAGCGCTGGGGAGCGGTGCTACTTCTTCTTCGCCGCCGCGGCGGGCTTGAGTCCGGCGACGGCGCTGGTGAGGCCGCTGTAGGTTACCGAGTCCAGAGAGTAGAGCGAGGGGCCGTCGTCGCGCTTTGCAATGGCGCCGTCGCTGGTTTTCTGCAGGTCGACCTTTTCGACGCGCTTGCCGCTGTCGGAGGTGACGGTGACGTCGATGGTTGGGCTGGTGAATCCGGAGTCGACGAACGTTGACGCGGCCAGATCGCGCAGGGCGGTGACAAGATTCTCGACGCTGTCGGCGTCCATCTTTTTGCCGCTGGAGAGCCAGGTGCTGGCGCCGGCGCGGGTGAGGACGAGCGAGGTTGCGCCGGAGTGGTACTCGATTTTTTCGGGATCCGTGTAGCCGAAGTCGAAGAGCTGCTTGTTGCGGAAGTCGTCGAGCGAGCGGGTGAGGTCCGTTCCCAGAGCGCTGGCGGTCGTGGAATCGATTTTCCATGTTCCGGGAATCGCGCTGGATTGGGCGTAGTAGTCTTCGGTCTTATCCTTGCGGACCTCGAGCGTGTCGGCGCCCGAACTGCCGGTGATTTTCACGGCAGCAACGGGCGTGGCCTTCGGCCAGGCTTTGGCGGCATCGTCGGCGGGCGCCGATGGATCCCACTTTGCGCCGGTGAGTTGCTGGAGCAGATCGTCGACCTGGAAATTGTCGGTGCGATACGGTTGCGGCTTTTCGATTTGCCAGCCGTTCTGGACACGCGCGAAGCCGATGGTCTGATCCTTGCGGGTCAGGTCGATGCTGCTGACCGAACTGGCATCGACGGGCAGAAGCCGTTTGTCACGAAGGTCGCTGAGGCTTTTATTGAAGCTGTTCTTAAGATACGAAGCCACGGTGAAGACGCGCGGATCGCCGGCCAGAGCGGCGTAGGAAGAATCGCCGGTGGGCGTGTCGTCGCCGAGGAGAAGGCGGCTGGTCTTGTTGTTTTTGCTGGTGATGTCCAGCTCGACGGCAGGATCGCTGAGGCCGAACTGCGACAGGTCGGTCGCGTGGTCATCGACTACGCGCTCCGCGTTCAGTACCGCGAGGCCGCCGAGCATGGCGGAAACGGTGCTTTTGTCCGCGGGGAAAGATTCGGGTGCGGTGATCTGCCAGTTGTCCGCGCCGGATTTGACCAGCGTGACGGGCGGCGCGCCTTTCTGCTTCACGATGAGAGATGCGACCGCGGTCGAATCGATTTTGAGGATCGGGGTGCTGGCGCTGGCAGGCGAGGTGGTCTCCGGCGTCTTGCGGTGATTGGACCAGTAGAGAACGCCGGCGAGGACGAGGAGAACAACGACAGCAGCGAGGAGACCACGAAATTTCATAGCAAATCGATCAGCGCTTCGCGCTGGGCATTAGTTAAAGATGAAGCAGGTCCTTCGACTCCGCCTTCGGCTACGCTCAGGATGACATCCTATCTCCGATTCCACCAGACCAGGATGCCTCCCACGATGACGATGAGGGGGAGCACGAACACGCTGACGATGCCCACCATGTCGAGCTGGGCGTTAGTCATGGTGATGCGGCGGTCTTCGGGCGCTTTAGGACGGATGGCGATGAGGTCTTCGTCCGAGCAGAGCCAGTTAATGGCATTGGCAGCGAGATCGCCGTTGCCGTTGAACCCTAGGAAGCTGTTGGCGGCAAAGTCGGAACTGCCGACAACCACAAACCGTCCTGTGGAACCGGACTTACCGGTGTTATAACTGCCGGCAACGCCGAGAGTAAGCGGCCCCTTTTTGTTATTCGGGTCGCTGGGGCTGATTCTTGTAGAACTAAGATTCGTGGTTGCAAAGCTGGTGCCGGAGGTATCGAACAGCTTGTCCACGGTGGTCTTGTCAGCATTCTTGAAGGTGAGGGAACGCGCCAGCGGGAAGCCGGTGAAGGTGTTCTTCATGTCGGCGACGATAGGCTGCGTGCCGTAACTATTGACCAGAGCTACCTGGCCGCCGAAGCCGTAAAGCTGCCCGATGGGATTGAGATCGAGGATGAGGTCCTTGTCGACGGTGACGCCCCACGTCTCGAGGAGCGAGGTGAGCGCGTCGTTATCGGCGATGCCCGACGAGGGACCTACATTGAGGGGCGGATCGAGCATGAAGAACGCGCGGCCGCCATTCTCGACATAAGTTTTGATGGCGTCGACTTCAGGCTGCTCGTAATTGCGCGTGGGACCGGCGATGACGATGGCGGTGCAGTCGGCGGGAACTTCAGCCTTCTGCACAAGGTCGATGGATTGCGCCTGGTAGCTGTCTTTCGCGAGCAGGTCCTTGAAGCGGGAAGAGCCGTCGCGGCTGGTGTCGTCGATCGCATGCTCGCCGGAGCCCGAGAGGAAGCAGACGGTGCGGGTATTCCCCTTGATGTCGCGGATGAAGGCGCCGGTGATGCCTTCCTCGGTCATGTCAGTGGCGGTTTCGGTATGGTCGCCGATCTGCACGGTAGCCATGGCGCTGGAACCGTGAAAGCCTGCCGCGCGCGCAATCAGCGGTTCCTTCTCAGGGTCGACGTACTTCACGTGGACCCTTGACGGCGAGAGGGCCGCGTACTCGTCAAGCAGATCCTTGCCCTCGCTGAAGCGTGTGCTGACGTTGAAGTAAGTGATGGTCGCGGGCGACCTAAGGCCATCGACGATCTTCTTCGTCTCCGGGGATAAGCTGTAGCGCTTATTCGCGGTTGCGTCCCAGGACTTCGAGTAACGATTGGCGAGGTAATTGGCAACGACTACCACGGCGAGAACGACCAGGATATAGGTAGTCGCATAGGCCGCATACTTAGTCTGTCTCGCCTTCAACCACTGGCTTGCCATTCCTGCTTACGACCTCCAGCGAAGCGATTCCATCGAGCGGGCGGTGAAGAAGAGTCCAAGAAAGATGACGCTGAGGTAGTAAATGGCGTCTTTGGACGAAAGCAAGCCGCGGTCGAAAGTATCGAAGTGAGTGATGACGGCCATATAAGAAAGCATCTGGGCCCAGGTTGCCGAGTTATAACTGCTGACCCACGAAAAGACCCACAGGAGCAGGCAGGCGCCAAAGGTGAGGGCGCCGGCGATGATCTGATTTTTAGTCAGTGTGGAGATAAAAGCGCCGATGGCAAGCAGCGCCGCTCCCTGCAGAAAGACGCCGAGGAGGGTGACGAGCATCGGCTTCCAGTCGGGATTGCCGTACCGGAAAAGGAAGACGAAGCTGATGCAGGCGTAAAGGACGATCCAGCAGTAGAGCAGGGTGGCGGCGAGCCATTTGCCGAGGATGATCTCGGAATCGCGCACGGGCGAAGTAGCCAGCAGCTCGATGGTGCCGTTGCGCTTTTCTTCGGCGAAGAGGCGCATGCTGATGAGCGGAACCATGAACAAACCGAGAAAGCTGCTGGTGCCCAGCAAGGGACGAATGACCTGCTCGTTGATGTTCATGGGCCCCATCTGGCCCATCATTTCCATTTCCATACCCTGCTTGACGAACTCGGCCACGAAATTCCAGAAGATGAAGCCGAAGATAATGCTGTACATGGTGAGCAGGAGCCATGCGATGGGCGAGGCGAAGTAGCTGGACAGTTCGCGGCGGCAGATGATCCAGATGTTTCTCATGCCTCAGCCTCCGGAGCTTCGGGTTTCGCGTCTTTGGATGTTGCGGGTTCGCCGGGCTGGTCAGATTTCCGTTCGGCAGCGGCGGCGTCGGAGCCGGTGAGCTCAAGGAAAATTTCTTCGAGGCTCATGGCGGAGGGGCGCAGCTCGTTCAGGTCCCAGCCGGATTCGACGATGGCGCGGGCGAGGTCGCCACGGACCAGCTTGCCCTGGTCGCTCTCGACTTCGAAGACAGAGCCCCGGCCACGTTCCTCTTTGAGTACGACGCTGCTGACGCCGGCAATCTTTGCGAGGCGCTGCTGGACGACCACGGTCACCAGGTTGCCGGTGCGCGGGGCGACCTCCACCAGCATGGATTCGACTCCGCGCGCGCGGGCCTGCAGGTTCTGGACGGAGTCGGTGGCGACGAGCTTGCCCTTGTCGATGATGATGACCTGCTCGCAGGTCTGCTCGACTTCGGGCAGGATGTGTGTGCTGAGGATAATGGTATGGTCGCCGGCGAGCGAGCGGATGAGTTCGCGGGTTTCGATGATCTGCTTGGGGTCGAGGCCGGCGGTTGGCTCATCGAGGATGAGCACGTCGGGATTGTGGATGATGGCCTGGGCGAGGCCGACGCGCTGGCGATAGCCCTTGGAAAGCTTGCCGAGCAGCTTATTTTTGACGTCGGCGATGGCGCAGCGGTCGCAGACGTAGTCGACGCGCTTTTCCAGATCCGCGCCGGCGAGGCCTTTGAGGCGGCCCACGAAGCGCAGATACTCGATGGTCTCCATTTCGATGTACAGTGGCGGCGCCTCGGGCAGATAGCCAATGCGCTTTTTTACTTCGAGGGGGTGCTCGAAGACGTCGAAGCCGGCGACGGTGGCTTTCCCGGAGGTGGGCGGGAAGAAGCACGTGAGCATGCGCATGGTGGTGGTTTTGCCGGCGCCGTTGGGGCCGAGGAATCCGACAATCTGGCCTTTGGAAACGGAAAAGGAAATGTGGTCGACGGCGGTGGTGCGGGCGTATCTCTTGGTCAGGTCGGTGACTGTAATCATGTCTGACTAAAGAATTCGATTCCGGAAATGCATCGGTCGTTAGTGATTCGAGTGAGGGCCTGAAACGTGGACGCGCGAGGGTTTTGCATGCACGCGCAACAACAAGGGACCAAAACTCATGCTAAAACATCGGCGCTGCGTTGTGTCAACGCGGGGAGGGTGGGGTGAAAAAGTTTTTGGGCAGCCGCGGCTGAAGCCTGGCGCCGCTTTCGAGGGCTGAGGCTGCGATAGGGGTGTTGGAAGAGCCGGGGATTGAGACTGGGCTTCCCAAAACGGCACAGGCAAGATGCCTTCGGTGCTGAGGCACAGGCCAGGGTTTTCGCTACTTGCTATGGGGTGAACCTGGCCGGGGGTTTATTCGGGGGTTGGGGGTTGTTTCTCGGAATTGCCTTGCGGGTTTTGGCGCAGGTTGGGGAAGGAAGTCGAGCGTGCGCGGCTCCAGTCGATGCAGTCGGTGCTGTCGTGCGACTCCCGGAAGGCGAGCTCTTCAGCTTCGGTGGCGAAATGAGGGAGTGGCTTTAGGCCGGCGTTTGTTTTTGTGACGGATTAAGGGGAAGCGCTGGTTTCGCCGAGCGGTTACGTGGCTGGTGCGGGGACCGCAGGCAAGTCCGAGTTCCACGTGTCCACGATGCACTTCCAGCTGCCGTCCGGCTGCTTCTTCCAGATCTCGACATTCTTGCCGCGGTCGGTTGTACGCTTGCCGCCTTCATCCCACGCCAGCTGATACGCCCCATAGAGGTAAGCCAGGTCTCCGCTGCGCGCCACCTCAATCTTCGTGGGCTTCCAGTCGATCGAGAGGTTGGACAAGGTCAGCAATTCGCTGACCGACTTGCGAATGGCTTCCGGGTTGGTGGCAACCGGTTCGTTCGGCGGCAGCACCGCCGCATCGTCGGCGTAGAACGCGACCCATGCATCGACGCTTTTCGACTGGCCCGCAGCGACCCACGACGCGTCGAGCGCGCGGATGGCGGCAACCTCGGCTGACCGGTCGGGCTCTTTCGCAGACTGCCTGCAGCCGGTAGTGCCGAGCGCGAGCAAAAGGCCAAAGGTGCCTGCGGCGACGAGGGCAAAGATGGGAACGCGGTTCCGGTGGTCTTTCATGGAACGTCTCCGTTGGAAGAATCGTGACCCCTTTGCGCGCGCTGCCCTCAGCGAGCGGAGCGAGCTTTTGGCTCGCGCGATCGAACGGTTTGAGCGGCTTTTTCAGCGAGCCACAGTTTCATCAGCGACTGATAGGGAACGTCCAGTTTGTTTGCATGGCTGCGAATGGTGTTAAGCACGTCTTCGGGAAGGCGCAGGGAGATTGTTTTGGTGGAAGGCTTCAGGTTAGGAAAGGACACGATCCTTGCCTTCGTCCAGTCAACGAAGTCGGTGGAGTCGTGGGACTCCCAAAAGGCGCGCTCCTCGGCTTCATTGGCAAATTTAGGAATTGGCTTTAAGCGCCGCGGCATAAATGGGTCGCTCCTTTCGATGCATGGTTCTGGCGGAGATGGGTCTGATCAGGATTCCTCCTCCGCGCAAGGTAAACGTCACGTGCAACAACCGCTCCTGATCGGTGCGACCAAGCGCGTGATACCGGCTCTCGGTCGCGCTGTGACCCGGATCGGGTGCGATGATCAGCGGTTGGCGAAAGAAAATCTGTTCAAACTCGGCTTGCGTGACTCCGTGTTTTTCGTTCTTGCGGGCGTTGCCGGCATCCCAGTCAAAGCCGACGATACGCGACAGGTTCACGGTTTAGTATATGTCAGACATATACAAAAGGGAAGAGCCGATTGCGGGCTTCTCGCCCTGGAAAAGTTCTGAACGCCCGCGGCTAAAGCCGGATCAGAGGGGCGCGTCCTATTCCGCGGCCTAAAGGCTGTGGCTTCTACCGTCGTGCTGCTGCGCAGCACCAATATGCGGAGAAACAGTGGGGACTTGCAGTGTTCGACGCAGATTGGGGAAGGAAGTCGAGCGTGCGCGGCTCCAGTCGACGTAGTCGGTGGTAGCCCGCGGCTTGATAGCGGGTCAGTTTGATTTACGTTTGGGATCCTTGCATTCGCACGGGTTTTTGCCGCAGCCAATGCAAACACCTTGAGCGCGTCGCTCTTGAGTCTTACTGAAGGCGGGAGAGAGGTGTTTCGAGAATAACTTCCAGTGCTTAAACTTCCCCTTCGTCGGTAGCTTTATTCTCCGGTGTCGATTTGGGCGCGCTGCAGTTTGTCGGAGTAGTCGACGTAGACGGATTTCCAGGTGGTGTAGAAGTCGATGGCGCCGATGCCGCCTTCGCGATGGCCGTTGCCGGTTTGCTTGACGCCGCCGAAGGGAAGGTGGACTTCGGCGCCGATGGTGGGAGCGTTGATATAGGTGATGCCGGCCTCGAGGTCGCGCATGGCGCGGAAGGCGCGGTTGACGTCGCGGGTGTAGAGCGAAGTGGAGAGGCCGTACTGGATGCCGTTGGAGATGGCGATGGCTTCGTCGAAGCTGGAGCATTCGAGGATGCTGACCACCGGACCGAAGACCTCTTCCTGAGCGATGCGCATACCCGGCTTGACTTTGGCGAAGACCGTCGGCGCGAAGAAATATCCGTTCGCATAGGCGCCTTTGGTGAGAGGCTTTCCGCCGGTCATGAGCTTTGCGCCTTCCTTCCTCGCGATTTCGCAGTAGCGGATGGACGTTTCGATCTGCTGGCGATTGATCTGCGGACCCACCTGCACGGATTCGTCGAGTCCGTCGCCGACTTTCAGATCTTCGGCGCGGTCGACGAACTCCCGGATGAACTCCTTTGCAATGTCGCGGTGGACGATGATGCGGCTGGTGGCGGTGCAGCGCTGGCCGGTGGTGCCGAAGGCTCCCCAGAGCGCGCCGTCGAGGGCGAGGTCGAGGTTGGCGTCGTCGAGGACGATCATGGCGTTTTTGCCGCCCATCTCCAGGGAGCAGGGCTTGAAGAGGCCCGCGGCGGTTTGGCCGACCACGCGGCCGACCTCCGACGAGCCAGTAAAGGAAATGGCCTGGACGCGAGGGTGTTCGACCAGGCGCATGCCCACCTGGGAGCCGGATCCGGTGACGACGTTGACCACGCCGGGAGGAAGACCGGCATCGACCAGCGCCTGCACCAGATTGATGGTGGAAAGGGGGGTATCGGTGGCGGGCTTGATGACGCAGGTATTGCCGCAAACCAGCGCGGGCAGGAGCTTCCAGGAGGGGATGGCCATGGGGAAGTTCCAGGGCGCGATCATGCCGCACACACCGACGGGCATGCGGACGGACATGGCGAACTTGTTGCGGAGCTCGGAGGGGGTGGTGACGCCGAAGAGGCGGCGGCCTTCGCCAGCCATGTAGAAGGCGGTGTCGATGGCCTCCTGGACGTCGCCGCGCGTCTCGGCCAGGACCTTGCCCATTTCACGGGTCATCTCCTGGGCGTACTGCTCCTTGCGTTCCACAAGGTTCTGGCCGGCGCGGTAAAGGATCTGGGCGCGCTGGGGCGCCGGAGTCAGCCGCCAGGTTTTCCAGGCTTCGGCGGCGGCGTTGACCGCGGCGTCGACGTCTTCGGGGCTCGAGGCCTGGAATTCGCCCACGACATCGTCCTTGCGGGCCGGGTTGATGTTGCGAAGGGTCTTGCCGGTGCGGGAAGCAACCCAGCGGCCGCCGATGAGGTTAAGGAAAATCCTGGTAGGCACGGAAACGCACTCCTCGAAACAAACAATTCAGAATAGCGGAAATGGGTGAGATCGTAACGATTCGGGTTCTGCCGCGAAGGGGGCAGTGCCGTCTCTGCCTGAAAAGGTTAAACACAAAGGTGCCATTGACTTGAAAATTCCAGCCTGCGAAAGTGCGTAAAGATTCGCAGGCCGTACAATAAGCACAGAGACTCTCTGGGAAAAGCTATCTTCTCGATGTCATCGAATGGATTTCAGCCGCGTTCAGGACGATCGCACAGTCTGCGGTCGCTCTTCAGTGTGTTCTCCAACGATCTGGCCATAGACCTGGGCACTGCCAACACGCTGGTTTTTGC
>JASHPM010000026.1 GCA_030038115.1 Acidobacteriaceae bacterium
ATCGAGCCCGCGCATCAGGTCGATGAAGGGCTTGCCCCCCCAGTCGCCGTTCACACGATCCACAAACGCCTGCCCATACCCCGTCGACCCGCCCGGATTGATCATGACCACGACGTAGCCATTCGCCGCAAACAGCTCGGGGTTCCAGCGGTACGACCACATGTCGCCCCACGCCCCCTGCGGCCCGCCGTGGATCAAAAATTTCACCGGATACTTCTTCGAAGCATCAAATCCCGGCGGCCGGATGATGAACCCCTGCACCTTCACGTTCCCGATCGAGGGAAACCAGAAGGATTCGATTGGAGGCATGTCGAGCTGAGACAGGAGTTCCCCGTTCAGGCGCGTCAGCGGAATGATGTCCGTCGAGTTGATTGCCGAAACACTCTTCGGCGGCGCAAACGAGTGCTGAACCAGTTCGATCTTCATCACCTCAGACGGGGACATCACCCTCATCCGGCTTGCGATCAATGCGGTCCCATCGCCCACAAGATGCAAATCTCCAAATTCGCCCAGGTTGTTGAGCTTCGACAAAATCTTTCCACTCAAATCTGCAATGTAGACAGGCTCCTCACCTTGATCGCCCGCCACAAAATAAATCACTTTCGAATCCGGTCCCCACGCCTCCTCATCCACCCAGCGATCGAAATTCGGCAGCAGTTCCCGAATTCGCGATTCGCTGACCGGTTTCCTGCTGACCGCTTTTCCGCTGACCGTTCCATCGCTAACCGCTTTTTCGCTGCGGTCATACACCACCAGCCGGAAGCGATCGCTCTCGTACCCCGCCCGCTTCTGCATCCGCCACGCAATCCACTTTCCATCCGGCGAGTAGCGCGGCGTGAAATTGCCGCCCAAACTCGTCGAAATCTTCACTGGCTGCGCCTGCGTGTCCGGATTGCCCGCGTCGTCGAACAGCCGCAGGGTAAAAATCGATACGTTGGTGCTCAGCGCGGGGTCATCGACCTTCTTCTCTTCGAAGGCAACCTCTTTTCCGTCGGGCGAAAAATCCCACCCATCCGGTTCGCCGAGCGAAAACGGCGGCACATCGTGCGTATCCCCAGGATTCAAATCCCGAAAACTCCCATCCGATGCCGACGCCAGGAACAAATGGCTCCGCTTGTCATCGGTAAAAGCATTCCAGTGCCGGTAAAGCAGCGCCGTGAAGATTTTCGCCTTCACCTTCGACTGCTTCTGCTCGTCGTCCTTCAGTTTGTTGCACGCATTTTCATCCGCTCCTGGAACAGCTTCCCCGCCCGTCTCGCTGCATTCCGGATACACCGACGACGTAAACAAAATGTGCTTCCCATCCGGCGACCACGTCGCGTTATCCGCTTCGGTGCTGATGTGCGTCAGCTGCCGTGGCTCGCCCATCGTGCCCGCTGCGCCGTCAAAATCCGCCAGCCAGATTTGCTGGCTGCCATCGCGCGCGCTCAGAAACGCAATCTGCTTCCCATCCGGTGAAAATCGCCCGCGGCTCTCGCCCGCCGACGATGCCGTCAGAGCCGTTTCCTCGCCGCCAGCCACCGGCACAATCCACAAATGCGACGTCTTCGTGTTCTTTTCCAGATCCACGTCCATCGCCGAGAACAGCACCCACTTTCCGTCCTGCGAAACCGCAATGTCGCCGAGCCGCCGCATCTTCATCATGTCCTCGAAGGTCATCGGCCGCTTCGTGCCGCTCTCCATCGCCGGCGAACTCTGCGCCCCGGTCCCTGCGTTCTGCGCTCCCACACCCGCCGCTGCCCACAACAGCGCCGCCGCCACACACACCTGTGCTTTCATCGTGCGTCCTCTCAATTGCAACGGACAATGGTAAATCGCGGGACTGATTCGCGGCAGCTTAAACAGCGCGCGTGGGTTCGTTGGCTACCAGCGGCCCCGGAGGCAAGGTCTCCGGCTGCAGCGGCTCCGCGTGCTCTTCCGGCTTCGCCGCAGGCAGCTCGATCACCACCGCCGCGCCGCGCGGATGCACGTTGAGCGCGGAAATCTGCCCGCCATGCTCGCGGATGATCGAATAGCAGATGCTCAGCCCCAGCCCGATGCCCTCGCCCTGATGCCGCGTTGAATAGAAGGGATCGAAAGCGCGGGACGGTTCGGCAAACCCGGGCCCGCTGTCGGAAAACGTGATCTGCACGTTGTGCCCTGACGGAGCCGCTTCCACCGTCAGCTTCCGGTCGATGTCGTCGGTCGAATCATCCATCGATCCAATCGCGTTCTTCACGACCTGAAGAAAGACCTGGCGAATCTGGTCTCCGTCCGCCTTGATGAGCGGCAGGTCCGCGGGAATCCGCAACTGCAGATCGATATGCGCGCTCTCCAGATCATGGCGCGCCAGCCTTTCGATGTCGCGCAGCAGCAGCTCGACGGAAACCGGTATGCGGTTGCCTGGAGAAGCCTTGCGGAAGCGAATCAGGCTCTCGATGATCTGCTTCATTCGTCGCGCCTCGTTCAGGATGACCAGAGCCTGGTCGTGAGTTGCGCCTTCACCGTCCGCCATCAATTCTGCATAGCCGGTAATCGCCGTCAGCGGGTTATTCAGCTCGTGCGCCACGCCCCCGGCCAGCTGTCCCAGGCCTGCCAGCCGCTCCGCCTGCAGCAGCCGGCGCAGCAGGATGTGATGTTCCCGCGCGGTTCCGATGCGCGCCACCAGCAGTTCCAGCGGCAGGACGTCTTCGGTCAGCAGCGGCTCATCGGGTTGCCGCAGCCCGGACAGCAGCAGCGTTCCCAAAAGCTCCTGATCGCGTCCCCGGATGGCGATCGCATACGCCGTGCGGAAGTTCATCTGCTCCAGTTCGTCGCCTGGCCCCATCAACGGCGTCAGGTCGAACAGCACCAGATGCCCGATTTTCCGCGTATACAGCTCGCCTCCCTCGATTTCCCTGATTTTTTCATCGGTCGTGCGCCTCGCCATGGCGTCCAGCGCTCCGGCCAGCGCGCCATCCATGCCCGCTCGGCCCACCAGACGGAACCGGCCCTCCGGGCTGCGCACGATGATGGCTGCCTTGCTGAACCGGCTCGCCACCGCGATTGCCTCACAGATCGGGTCGTACTGGCCGCCGTCCTCATCGGAGGGCACCGCCTCCAGAAAAATCTCCGTGTATTTTTCCATCTCCTGGCGCGCCCGTCGATCGCGCAGCTGCGCAGCTTTGTTTGAAGCAATCTCGTCCTCGAGCACAAGCACGATCATCCCAACCGCCGCAATCACCTTCGTCAGATTCAGGGCGCGCACCAGCAGGGTGGGCGCCTCGGCTGCACCCATCAGCGGCACCAGCAACACGGGCAGCGACCACGCCACCAGCCCGCCAACCGTGAAGACCACGCCCGCCGACACGCGCTGGAATGCGACAGCAAACAACAGAGCCGTGACCAGCAGGATTCCGCCCTGCGCCAGCGACAGCACGCCCGCGTACTTCTGTTCGAGCGTTAGCCAGACGCCGGCGCCACCAACCGAAGCCACCAGCGCCAGCCCCAGCCACACCGGCAACAGATGTTTCTCGAGACTCCACAGAGCTCCCACCAGAAGTGCGGCGAATACACAGGCCAGCAGAAGCGCCCGCGCCTTTGGCCCGGGCGCAGGATCGATCGATGCCAGAACCGTGAACAGCATCACCGGTGCGGCAAATACAACGACGTACGGAATGTGGAATCTGCGGCTGAAAGACTGCGGCGCCATCGATCCCAGGAACATGATCGCCGCCATCAGCATGCAGGCGCGGGAAACCGCGACCCATACGCCCGCCTCCGTCCGCCCAAAGACCTCCATCTCCAGCTGGATCGCAGCGAACATCCAGCCCACCAGCCACAGTAGCTGGCGCCGGCGCGCCGTGGGCGCTTCCCCGGCCCGCACCCGCAGCGGCGGCAGGGAGCGCCTCTGCAGCCAGAGCGCACCGAACACCGCAACCAGCACGAACAACAGAATCAGCGTCGGTGCCCTGTACAGATCCATGGTGATCGGCATTTCCCCCGGGGCAAGTGACCCGAGTTTAATTCTTCGCCAGCCCCGTGAAAATACACAAGTTGGTACGCTCCTGTCGAATTCCGGGCCGAAATTTGCTCAGACGGCTTTCCCTTTGTTCTGCCGGCAGCCAACTTGGGCACCGTCACTGCGTCTATCCTGAAGGGAACAGGAGCTGTATCGTGTCTCTCGCCCCAACCCGCCGCCTTCTTCTTCCAGCCTTTATAGCTGTCTTTTCGATCCTGCTCCTTTGCTCTGCGCTCCATGCCCAGGCCTCTTATACCTCCATGCCCCTCGACCAGGGATTTGGCCCCCTCGATCCGTCTCTCCCCGCGATTCCCGTGCAGCAAATCATCACCGAATTTACCGCGAAAGAAGCCGTCTTCCGCCAGGCCCTCGACAATTACACCTGGACGCGCAGTGTCCGCGTGCAGACCATCGATGATGACGGAAAGCCCGACGGTCAGTACTACCAGGTCACCGACATCGGCTATGACTCCGACGGACACCGCACCGAGCGCGTCCTCGACGCTCCCGAAACCACTCTCACCCGTGTCATGATGTCGCCTGCGGATTTTTCGGATATTGAGGAACGCCTTCCCTTTGTCCTCACCACCCAGGACGCCCCGCAATACGACATCACCTACGTCGGCAAGCAGAAGATCGACGAGATCGACACCTGGGTCTTCGACGTCAAACCCAAAGTTATCGAAAAGAAGAAGCGCTACTTCCAGGGCCGTATTTGGGTTGACCAAAAGGAGCACCAGATCGTCGTCACCAACGGCAAAAACGTACCCGACGACCTGCGCCCCGGCCACGAGGATTTGTCTATCCCCTTCGTCACCTATCGCCAGCTGGTCGACGGCAAATACTGGTTCCCCGTGTACACCCACGGTGACGGCATGCTGCACTTCGCCGCCGGCCACGGCTATCTCAGCGATGACGTCCACATGCGCGAGACGGTGAAGTACACGAACTACCACGAATTCCACACCAGCATTCGGGTCATCTATCAGGGGCAGGACATCACCGGCAACCCGCAAAAGCAACCGCCGGCGGGGCAATCGCCCTCTTCCACGACGACTTCCTCCGGTTCGCAGGCGTCACCCGCGAAACCCCAGTAGCGGAAGGGAAAAGCATCTTTATAACGATGCGGCTTTCTAACTGGCTGTTCCTGATCCACTGACCGGCTAACTCGCCCATCGCTCCGGATGGCGACCTTACGCCAGCTTCCTGCCCAGTCGCACGGCTTTTGCGTGCACGCGCGGGCGCAACGTTTCCTCCGGCTCGGCGCCGACCAGGCCGATCCACAGTTTCCCGACCGGCTTGGCGCCCACCATCTTTGCCGCCACCTTCAGCGCTCGCGGAGCACCCGTTGTCAGCGGGATAAAAGGACCTGGCACCGCCGCCGACGCCACCAGCACTGCCTTCTTCGCCCTGCCTTTTTTGCGCATCACCGGACCCAGGTTCTTTCCCCACGGCCAGTACGTGTAGCCCA
>JASHPM010000240.1 GCA_030038115.1 Acidobacteriaceae bacterium
ATTGCAACAGGCTGAAATCGGCATCATCGGCGGCAGCGGGCTCTACTCCATGCCCGGCCTCACCGGCATCCATGAAGCGCGCGTCGCCACTCCCTTTGGCGATCCCAGCGATGCCTTCGTCCTCGGCGATCTCGAAGGTCACAAGGTCGCCTTTCTCGCCCGCCACTCGCGCGGCCATCGCATCCTTCCTTCCGAGCTGAACTTCCGCGCCAACATCTATGGGATGAAGAAGCTTGGCGTCGAACGAATCGTCTCGGTCTCCGCCGTCGGGTCCCTCAAAGAAGAGCACAAGCCTGGAGACTTTCTCATCCCCGATCAGTTCATCGACCGCACCTTTCACCGCATCTCCACGTTTTTCGGCGACGGCATCGTCGCCCATGTCGCGTTCGGCGATCCGGTTTGTGCGACGGTCGCCAAGGCCATTGTCGCCGCGTGCAAAACCGAGGGCGTCACCGGCAAACCCAGCGGCACTTACGTCTGCATGGAAGGCCCGCAGTTCTCCACGCGCGCCGAATCGAACCTCTATCGCAGCTGGGGCGCCGACGTCATCGGCATGACCAACCTGCAGGAGGCCAAGCTCGCCCGCGAAGCCGAAATCTGCTACGCCACCGCTGCCATGGTCACGGACTACGACTGCTGGCACCCCGGCCACGACGCCGTCACCATCGACCAGATCGTGAAGGTCATGAATCAGAATTCCGCCAACGCCGCCCGCGTGGTCCGAGCCGCGGTCGCCGCCATGCCGCGCGAGCGCAACTGCGCCTGCAAATCGGCGCTGCAATATGCGCTGCTTACCAGTCCCGACGCGATCCCAACGGCTGCTCGGGAGAAACTGGACCTGCTCATCGGAAAGTATCTGCAGAAATAGCCGCTCATCGAACGGCTGGAGGCGCGATATAATTTTGCTTGCGACCATACCTCGAAAGCTGGGAGACCGATGAAGAAGAAAGACATCCTCCGAGACGCCCACTACAGGTACGACTTTGATCGCGACCTCTTCATCAATCGTGCCGTAAAGAAGGCCTTCAGTATCGAGTTCGTTGATGACACGCCCGAAGAGGAATTGCGCCGGCTCATCCGGGAGGAGACCAACTCGAATGGGTGGAGATTCTATTTCAACGTTCCTCCGACCGAGGGTACGAAGCGTGAACTCGAACGAGTTCTTGGATAATGACGGAGAGTGAATTCGGAGCCGCTGTCACAAACCGGCTCCGAGACCAGTATTTCCTGCTGTTGCCGAAAATCCGCCTCGTCGCGACGCGGCTCGACACAGAAATCCGGTATCACATTCGCAGAATCGCACAAGAACTGGACCCATACGAGCAAATCATCGTTAGGTCGCGGGTCAAAGACTGCGAAAGCGCGATTAAGAAGCTCAGGGGTGAGGGGAATGTCTTCACTCCTGAGAGGACCTATTCACTGACTGACTTGAAAGACTTGGCCGGGGTCCGTGTCCTCGTTTTTCCATCGAAACGGTTAAGCCAGATAGACGAGTTGCTCCGTAGAATTGAGCCCTTCCGTGTTTGGCTGGCCGACCCTCTGAAATACGCTGGCAAATCTCGCGAGGCCCCAAAGTACTCCGGCACCTTTGATGAAATTAGTAGCGAGATTCAGGGCGAGTACCAAATCGTACCCATGTTGATCGGGAACTTCCTGGAAGTCGAGCACTCCGCGATGTACAAGCCTGTGGGTTGGGCAAAGGGAGCTGATCGCGACGAAGACTTGGGAGCGTTGAGAAAACAGATTGAGGAGTCGCTTATGGTTTTCGAAAAACGGTTCGAAGACTTTGTTGAGCAGAACCGCCAGTCTTTTCCCTTGTCGCAATAGCCCGCCAAGCGAGAGTCGATCGAAAGAGAGAATCATGGCCATTCTTGTCGTAGGCAGTGTCGCGTTCGACACCATGGAAACGCCTTCCGGCCGCAGGGACCGCTGTCTCGGCGGCGCGGCCACCTTTTTTGCCCTCGCCGCCAGCTATTTCACGCAGGTGCGCGTCATCGGCGTCGTCGGCGAAGACTTCGGGCCCGAAGAGGAGCGCGCCTTCATCCGCCGCAACATCGACACGCGCGGCATCGAGCACGTCCCCGGCAAGAGCTTTTTCTGGAGCGGCTCCTACATGAAGAACCTCAACGAGGCCCAGACGCTGAACACGGAGCTGAACGTATTCCAGAGCTTCTCCCCCAAAATTCCCGCCGCATACCAGGACAGCGAATACCTCTTCCTCGCCAACATCGATCCCGTCCTCCAGGAGGACGTGCGCCGGCAGATGCCAAAAGCAAAGCTGGTCTGCGGCGATACCATGAATTACTGGATCAGGGATCACGCCGAGAACCTCGCCCGCGTCCTCAAAGGCCTTGACGTCCTGCTCATCAACGACGCCGAAGTGAAGATGCTGGCCAAGGACAACAACCTCGTGCAGGCCGCGCACAAAGTTCTCGACATGGGCCCGAAGGCGCTGGTCGTCAAGCACGGCGAATACGGCGCGACCGCCTTTTTCTGCGACCGCTCCTTTCCCGGTGAAGTCGTCACGGTCCCCTTCCGCGCGCCCGCGCTGCCCCTCGCCGAGGTCGTCGATCCCACCGGCGCAGGCGACTCCTTTGCCGGCGGCTTCGTCGGCTATATCGCTTCGCAGCCCGCGCTCACCCCCCCGGTCTTCCGCCGCGCCATGTTCTACGGCAGCGTCATGGGCTCGTTCGCCGTCGAGCGCTTCGGCACGGAGCGCCTGCAGCAACTCCTGCCCGGGGAAATCGAGGAACGCTTTGCGCTCTTCCGCCAGCTCTCGCATCTCGAGTAAGCCTCCGCGCCGCCCGAGACTGAACTCGAGCCCCGCCGAGCCTCCGGATCCCGCCCGCTCCCTGCGCCACGAGACCATCTTTGCCGGCATGGTGGCCGCGCTGTTTTCGTTGCTGGCCTTCGGCTATTGTTTTCCCCGCGACATGCTGCTGCTCTACGGCGACGCCGTCGCGCATCTGCACATCGCCCGCCGCCTCATCGACTCGCTCAACCCCGGCATCCGCCAGATCGGCTCCGTCTGGCTGCCCTTTCCGCACCTCCTCATCATGCCCTTTGCGGCGCGCATGGCCTGGTGGCAAAACGGCATCGCTGGCGCCATCCCCTCGATGGCCTGCTACGTCCTCAGCGTCGCCGGCCTCTGGCGTCTCGCTCGCTACTGGCTCCGTCCCGCTGGCGCTGTGGTTGCGGCGCTGTTCTTCGCGCTCAATCCCGGCCTGCTCTACATGCAGACCACGGCCATGAACGAGCCCGTTTTCCTGTGCCAGATGATCTGGTCGGCGCTCTTCCTCACGGCTTACCTGCGCGCCCTGCAGGAAGGGAATCATCGTTTCGCTGGCCACGCCATTGCCGCCTGCGGCATCGTCCTCGTTACCGCAATCTTTACCCGCTACGACGGCTGGATCTTCGCCTCCATCCTCTGGCTCATCGCTCTGCACGGCCTCTGGCGTGCGCGCGCCTGGAAGTCGCCCGCCGGCGGCGCCTTCGTTCTGTTCACCGCCATGCTCGTCACCGCGCCCGTCCTCTGGTTTGCCTGGAACGCGCGCCAGTATGGCGACTGGCTCGACTTCATGCGCGGCCCGTACTCCGCCAAAGCCATCGACGCCCGCACCTCCACCGGCTCCTGGCACTATCCCGGCTGGCACAGCCTCCGCGTCGCCGCGCTTTACTTCCTCAAAGCCGCGGAGATGGGCGCGGTCCCGGTGCGCTGGGGCAATCGCCTGTTGTTTCTGGTCCTCGCCGGCACCGTCGTCGCCATCGTCAGGTGGTGCAGGCAGTCCATCGCGCCCCTGCTCGTGCTCTGGATGCCGCTCCCCTTTTACGCATACTCGGTCGCCTACGGCTCCGTTCCCATCTTCATCCCGCTCTGGTGGCCCCATTCCTGGTACAACACCCGCTACGGCATGGAAATGCTGCCCATCTTCGCGCTCTCCCTGGGCTTCCTCGTCGCCTGGCTCATCTCACTCGCCGAGAAGCGCTGGCCGCGCCACGCGCAGCTCATTCTGCTCGCCTCCATGGTGCTCATCATGGTCGACTGCTACGTACTCATGCGCTCCACGCCCCTCGTCCTGCGCGAAGCCATCGAAAACTCCCGCACCCGTATCCCCTTCGAGCAGGCTTACGCGCGCGCCCTCGAAAAACTGCCCCCCCAGGGCGAAATCCTGGTCTGGACCTCCGACCACGTCGGCGCATTCGAGCGCGCGGGCATCCCCCTGCGCCGCACCATCAATGAGACGGACTACTACCAGTGGACTCCCGCGCTCCAGCACCCCGCGCAATCCGCGGCCTTCGTCATCGCCGCCGATCACGATGCCGTCGCGCTGGCCGTCGCCGCTCACCCCCAGGGCCTCACCCTGCTCGATATCGTGTGCTCCACGGGTCAGCCCTGTGTGCGTTTTTACCGTTCAAACCTGACCGCACCCGGTGATAGGATCAGCGGCAAGTGATCCTCACGACTGACACCAATGGCCACATGCTGGCCTTCAGCCGGCTGGAACAATGGCTGCTCACGGGCGGCGCGGTCGGCCGTTTGCTGCTGGCGGCAGCGCTGGGATGCGCCATCGGCATCGACCGTGAATACCACCACCGCCCCTCCGGAGTCCGCACCAATGTGCTCATCTGCTTCGGCGCCGCCATGTTCACATTTCTTTCCGTGATCATCGCCGGCGAGGGCAGCCCCAACCGCGGCCAGATCGCGTCGAATATCGTCCAGGGCATTGGCTTTCTCGGCGCCGGCCTCATTCTCCACAATCGCGACCGGGTCAGCGGTCTCACCAGCGCCGCCACCGTCTGGGCCGTCGCATCCATCGGGATGGCCTGCGGCGCAGGCCTTTATTTTCCCGCCATCTTCGCCACCGTTGTTGTGCTCATCGTTCTGGAGTTAGTCCGCCTGCTGGAGTACAGCGCCAACCTCAAACTCTACGAAATGACCTACGAAGCGCGCGGGGCCGACGCAGAGCAGATGACCCTCGCGATTCTCCATGTCATGGACCGCGAGAATCGCCGGGTCGGCGCTCTGGAAAACCAGCCTGTGGCGGGATTGCAGCGGCTTTCCTTCGATGTCTCAGCCAATCGCCGCGTGCATCGGCGGCTGCTGGGCGAGCTGCGGGCCTCGCCTGCCTTTGACGAAGTGCGCTCGTTCCGCGATCCGGAGGATGAATGATGCGCTTCGCGAAAGCGCACGCCTGCGGCAACGATTTCCTCATCGTCGAAGGGGCCTGCGATCCCGAGCTGGCGAAGCGGCTGTGCGAACGCCACACCGGCATCGGCGCCGACGGCGTGGAATTCTTTGAGGCCGCCGGCGCGCTCGCCGGGCGCATCCGTCTCGCCAATGCCGACGGATCTGTCGCCGAGATTTCCGGCAATGGAACCCGCTGCGTGGCTGCGTGGCTGGCCCGCGCTAAGCATGCCGCTCCAGGCGACGTCATCGCGCTCGAAACCGACGCCGGCACCCGATCCTGCACCATCGTCGGCGCGGATAACAGCCATTTTCAAATTGCCGCCGGCATGGGAGTGCCCCGGATCAGCCAGGCCCAGGTAACGCTTGCCGACAAAACCCTGGTGTATGGCATACAGGTCTCCATGGGCAATCCGCACTTCGTCATCGTGGTGCATGACGAGAATTTTCGCGCTCACAGCCGTGGATGGCAGGAACTGGGCCGCGAGATTTGCTTCCACAAACAGTTTCCGCAGCAGATCAACGTCGTATTTGTGCTGATGATTGATGCAAATACCATCGGCATTCGCATCTTCGAGCGCGGCGTCGGCCCCACTACCTCTTCCGGCACCGGAACCTGCGCCGCCGCTGCCGCCGCCATCGCACACTGCGGCGCGAAATCGCCGCTTGCGGTGCATGCGCCCGGCGGAACGCAGCGAGTGGACTGGCCCGGTCCCGGCACGGAAATGACCCTGACCGGACCAGCGCAGCTTATTGCCTCAGGGGAGGTTCTCCTTGCCTGATCCAATCCTCAAGCCGCCCGCGGTTGCTTCCGGCGCGCGCATCGCCCTGGTTGCGCCGGCCAGCAATGCGCGCCCCGATCATGTCCGGGACGGCATGGAAGCACTGCGCAGGCTGGGATACGATCCCGTCCCCGCAAAGTTTGCTCTCGGGAAGTATGCGCCCTATTTCTCCGCCACCCCGGAGCATCGCCTGGCCGATCTGCATCAGGCTTTCAGCGATTCCGAAGCGGCCGCCATTATGTGTATCCGTGGCGGTTACGGATCGAACTATCTCGTCGAGGGCCTCGACCTCGACCTGGTCCGCGCCCACCCCAAACCCTTCTTCGCCTACAGCGATATGACCGCCCTGCAGACCTGGCTGCTCGATCAGGCCGGCCTTGTTTCCTTTCACGGCCCGATGGTCGCATCGGACTTCGCCGTGGAAAACGGCGTGCACCTCGACAGCTTTTGCGCGGCGCTCACCGGCGGTTTGGTCGAAGCCGGAGCGGCCCAGGGAATGCGTGTGCTCCGTCCCGGCCGCGCGCGCGGCATCGTATACGGCGGCTGCCTCAGCATCCTCACTGCCGCGCTGGGCACGCGTTTCGCCCCGCACACCGAGGGCAAGCTCCTGTTCCTCGAAGACGTGGGCGCCAAGCCCTACCAGGTGGATCGCATGCTGCGCCACATGCTGCTCGCCGGAAAATTCGAGGGCGCGCGCGGGTTTATTTTCGGCGAAATGATGAATTGCGGCTCGCGCGGAGCCGATCCCGACCTTTTGCAGCAGGTGATTCTGCGTGTCCTGCACGGATTCAACGTGCCCATCGCCATCGGCCTGCGCTCGGGCCATGTCTCGCGCGGCAACGTCACCCTGCCTCTCGGCATCGAAGCCGCGCTCAATCTCGAAAACGATCAGCCGCTGTTACGTTATCTGGAGCCCGCGGTTGCGGCCCCTGCTCATGCCAGCTGAAAAGCACATCCATCTCATCGGAATCTGCGGGACCGCGATGGCTTCGCTCGCCGGACTGCTGCAGCTCAAAGGCCATCGCGTCACCGGATCGGATCAAGCGGCTTACCCGCCTATGTCGGACCTGCTGCGCAATCTCGGCATCTCCATTGCCGAGCCATTTTCCGAATCCAACCTGCAGCCTGCGCCCGACCTCATCGTCGTCGGCAATGCCATTTCAAGGGGCAACGTCGAAGTGGAATACATGCTCGACCAGCGCATCCCCTTTACGTCGCTGGCCCGCGTAATGCACGAGGAGTTCATCTCGGGCCACGAATCGCTGGTTGTCGCTGGCACCCACGGCAAGACCACCACCACCAGCATGCTCGCCTGGATTTACGACGTCGCATCGCGGCAAGACCCCGAGCTCGCGCCATCGTTCCTCATCGGCGGCGTCGCGGAAAATTTTGGCGCCAGCTTTCATCTGCGCAACGGCCGCCCCTTCATCATCGAAGGCGACGAGTACGACACCGCCTTTTTCGACAAGGGTCCGAAGTTCATGCACTATTTTCCCGACGCGCTCATCCTCACCCACGTCGAATTTGACCACGCAGACATCTACCGCGACCTCGACTCGGTAAAGACCGCCTTTAAGCGTCTGGTGAATCTTGTCCCGCGCCGGGGACGCATCGTCGCCTTCGACGCCTCCGCCAACGTCTCGGAATGCATCAGCCGTGCAATGTGTGCCGTGGACCGTTACGGATTCGAGAAAAATTCCGCCTGGCGTCTCACCGATCTGCGTTTCGAAAACGGCGTCAGCCGCTGGCGTTTGCTGCGCGCAGGCCAACCATGGGCCGAGCTCTCCATGCCCATGGCGGGCGAACACAACGCCCTCAACGCGACCGCCGCCGCCGCGCTGGCAGCGGGGCAGGGAATTCCCCCTCCGCCGATTATCGAAGCCCTCGCCACTTTCCGCAGCGTTCGCCGCCGCCTCGAAGTGTGCGCGGAAATCGACGGCATCGTCATCATCGACGATTTCGCCCACCATCCCACCGCCATCCGCGAAACCCTGCGCGCCCTCCGCGCTGCTTACCCGGAACGGCGCCTGTGGGCCGTCCTCGAACCCCGCTCCAACACCCTGCGCCGCAATGTCTTTGAGCGCGAACTCGTGGAGAGCCTCTCCCTGGCCGATCGCGTCGTCCTTGCCGGCGTCTTTCACTCCGAGCAGATCCCCGCAAGCGAGCGCCTGCACCCGGAAAACGTCGTCTCTGCCCTGCAAAAAGCCGGGCATGACGCCGTTGTCCTTCCAAATGCCGACGCCATTGTTACAAATCTCACCCCCCGTCTCGCCTCCGGCGACGTTGTCGCCATCCTCTCCAACGGCGGCTTCGACGGAATCTACCGGAAGCTGCCGGAGGCCCTCCGCGGGCTCAGCCGTCAGGCCTGATCCATGCTGGCCGCCATCATCCTCTTCTCCATCTGGATCGTCCTCGGCATTCCTGTCGCCATCGTCACCATTCCGTGGGCCGTCCTCACCCACAACGTCCTTCCCCTCTACCGCAGCGCCATGTGGATTGTGCGCACCGGCCTGCGTTTCGCCGGCATTCGCGTCGAAGCTGCCCGCGAAGCACCGCTCGATCTGTCCCGCCACTACATCTTCCTTTCCAATCACGTCTCCAACCTCGACCCGCCCGTGCTCTTTCCGCTGCTGCCCGAGCGCACCGCTGCTTTTCTCAAGCGCTCGCTCATGAAGATTCCAATTCTCGGCTGGGGCATGCGCCTCGGCAACTTCATTCCCGTCGACCGCGGCGGCCGTGTGGAGAGCGCCATCGAAAGCATGGAGTGCGCGACCCGCGTCCTCGCCTCCGGCGTCCATGTGTTGTCCTTCGCGGAGGGCACGCGCTCCCGCGATGGACGCCTGCAGCCCTTCAAAAAGGGGGCGTTCTTTCTGGCCCTGCACAGCGGCGCGCCCATCGTGCCGGTCTCCATCTGCGGCACGGAAAGCATGATGAAAAAGGGAAGCCTGAAAATCTTTCCTGGAACCGCGCATGTGGTTTTCCATGCGCCCATCCGGCCGCAGGATTATGCGTCCATGGAGGATCTGATGTCCGCCGCGCGAGCCGCCATCGCTTCAGGATTGCCGGAGTGGATGCGAGCCTGATTTACTTCACAATCGCGTTGTAGCCGTCGGCCAGCAGCCTCGCCCGCATCGCGTTCGCATCGGCGGCGGAGGCGAACGGCCCCAGCTGCACATGCATCAGCTGATCCTGCGGCTCGTTCCGCACCACTGCTGTGTAGCCGTGCTTCTTCAGCGCGTCCACCAGGATCTGCGCGTCCTGCTGGAGCCGCACTGCCGCCACCTGAACCATAAAGGTCGCCGGAACCGTTGCTGCGGCCGGTATCACAGCCGCCGCAGCCGGTGCTGGTTTGGGCGCGGGCGCCGTCGATGGCACAACCGCTTTCGGAGCCGCTCCTGGAACGGCAGGGACCGGCGAGCCCGATGTGCTGGCGACCGGCCTCGGCGTGCTCGCCACCAGCCCAGGCGCACTGGCCGGACCCTGTGTCTGCGCGCTGGCCGGCTGCAGCGCAGGCGCGCTCACCGGTGTCGTGGCCGCCGCGCCGTTCTCTCCGTCGCCGTCGGGAGTCGTCGGTTCCACCGCCGTCAGCTGCGGAGACGGTTTCGGCACCTGGCTCCCGGGCGCCGCGGCCGTTGCGTCGGGCACCTGCCCCGCAGCGCGCGAGCCGCTGCCCCGTCCCACCGAGTAGCCGAGCCCAAAGAAAATCGCGCAGATCAGCACTAGGCCGAAGAAAATCCCCAACAGGGAACGCGTTCCCAGCGCGATCTCGTTATCGGTGTCAGCCCCGCGCCTCATCGGCTCCGGCCGGGTTGGGTTCTTCCTGGCTTCCTGTTCTTCCTGGGTATCGAATAAAAAAGACATAGCGGACCTCTGGGGGATGAGAACCCGTTATTTCGTTTCAGGTGGCGCTGCCGCAGCAGGCTTTTTCGCACCGGACCAGCGCTCCAGCAGCGACAGCAGCTCCAGCGGCAGTGGAAAAACGATCGTCGTGTTTTTCTCTACGCCGATGTCGATCAGGGTCTGGAGATATTTCAGCTGCAGCGTCACCGGCTGTTCCGCCAGCAAATTGGCCGCCTCGAGCAACTTCTGTGCGGCCATCAATTCGCCTTCCGCATTGATGATCTTCGACCGCTTCTCGCGTTCGGCCTCGGCCTGCCGGGCCATGGCGCGCTGCATGCCTTCCGGCAGGTCCACCTGTTTCACTTCCACGCTCACCACCTTCACGCCCCACGGCTCGGTGCGCTGGTCGATGATCGTCTGGATCCGCTGGTTCAGCACATCGCGGTGCGACAGCAACCCATCCAGCTCCACCTCGCCCAGCACGCTCCGCAGCGTCGTTTGCGCGAACTGCGAGGTCTGGTAAACGTAGTTCGAAACTTCAATGACCGCCTTTGCCGGATCGAGCACGCGCATCGTAATCACCGCGTTCACTTTCGTCGTCACGTTGTCGCGCGTGATCACATCCTGCGGCGGCACCTCCATCACTTCCTGGCGCAGCGAAACCCGCACCATCTGATCGACGGGCCGAAATACCAAAATAATTCCGGGACCTTTGGGCGCCGGCAGCGCGCGTCCCAGGCGGAAAATCACGCCCCGCTCATATTCACGCAGAATCTTGATGGAATTCAGCAGATAAAGGACGACAATCGCAATGACGATAAGAACAGGAATGCTGACCATAACCCGGGCCCCTTACGCCCGGCTGTGATTCTATCGCACTAACTGGCGCAAAGCCCGCGTAAAATCAGGCCGGAACCCGCTGTTGTACAGGCTCGACCAGCAATTTCAGCCCATCCACGGCGCGCACGCGCACGCTCTCGCCTGCCGCCACCGGCGCATCCGATTCTGCCAGCCACAGCTCTCCATGCACAATAATCTGTCCCCGCGGAGCAAGCGGCTGCTGCGCCACGCCCACCGCGCCTACCAGCGCGTCCGGACCAATCATCACTTTGTTGCGTCGCGCCTGCCACACGATCCGCACCAGGAACGTCGTAATCAGTCCAAAGCCCAGGCCGGTCGCGATGGCCGTCGCCAGCTGCACACGCATCTCCGGAATCGGCCCCGCGACCAAAGTCAGCGTGCCCAGCACCAGCGCAATCGTGCCCGTCGCCGCCAGAATCCCATGGCTCGGAAACTTTGCCTCCAGCACCATCAGAATAATGGCGCCCACAATCAGCGCCAGCGACGTGTACCGCACCGGCAACAAATTCAGCGAAAACAGCGCCAGCAGCACCAGCAGCGTCCCCAGCGCGCCCGGAATAATTGTCCCCGGCGTATTGAACTCCATATAGATGAGCAGCGCGCCGGCGAGCAGAAGCAGCACCGCGAGGTTCGGATCCATCAGCCGATCCATGATCTCCTCGCGCAGCGTCGGATTCACCGCAATCAGCGTCGCGCCACGCGTATGAAGGGTCTGAACTGTCCCGTTAAAGCGCTTCACCTGCCGCCCATCGATGGCACCCAGCAGCGCGCTCTCATTCGGCTCCACCACGTCGATCAGGTGCAGGTTCAGCGCTTCCTGGTCCGTGTACGATTTCGAATTCTCCACCGCCTGCTGCGCCGCGTCCACGTTGCGCCCGCGCATCGACACGTACGACCGCAGAAACGCCAGCGTGTCGTTCAGAATCTTCTGCTTCATCGTGTCGTCGATCTTGCCCAGCTCCACCACCGGATGCGCCGCCCCGGCATTGGTCCCGGGCGCCATAGCCGCGATGTCGGCGGCCTCCATCAGGAAGAAGCCTGCCGATCCCGCCCGGCTGCCCGCCGGCGCCACATAGAAAATCACCGGCGACGGCGAGGCCAGGATGTCTCTCACCATGCCGCGCGTCGAATCCAGCAGGCCGCCCGGCGTGTTCAGCTCCACCAGAATCGCCTGCGCATGCGTATCGGCCGCCCGTTCGATACCGCGTTTCAGATAGTCCGCGCTGATCGGCTGAATCGTATCGTCCAGGTGCAGCACCACCACCTGCCCGTTCTGCGCCGCCACCGTGCACGGTCCCAGCAGGCAGAACAGCAGCAGCAGAATCAGCCCCAGCAGAATTCCCGCGCCGTGAATCGACCTGTTATCGTGGGCCACAGCTTTCATGGCATCCCCCGTTTCGCCTGCACGCCTCTCGCTCGCCGTCTCGTCGCTGACCGCTGTCTTTCAGGGCGTTGTCTGCCCCCGCCGCTCCAGCGCCAGCTTCATACCCCGGGCGTTGGCATTCGCCGGATCCAGTTTGAGCGCGTCGCCCACATCGCTGGCCGCCGCTCCCAGCTGGTTTGCCTGCAGGTCCAGCCGCGCCAGCACCAGGTACGCCGGCACATTGGGCGCCAGCCCGATCGACGCATGCGCCTCCGCGCGAGCCGCATCCGCGTCGCCGTCGCGCTCCCGTACCGCGGCCAGCCCCGCGTGGGCCAGTGCTGACGAAGTATCGGCTTCCAGAGCCTCACGATACTCCCGTTCCGCCTCCAGTACCAGCCCTCTCTGGAAGAACTCATCGCCGTTTTTCACCAGCTCAACCGCTCGCCGCGCCGGCGTCATCGACTGCAGCCGCATCTGTTGCACCTGCTCCATTTCGAACGCCGCCTGGCGGAATCCCGCCTCGCTGTAGCCGCGCTTGATCCGCTCCAGCGGCCCCTGCGTGTCGGCGATCGCATGCCCCGGATCCGGATTTGGCTTGTCCGCGTCGCCGCTCTTCAGCTGCGCCGCAAACTGCTGCGCCTCCGCATCCTCAGGACGCAGCTCGAGCACCTCATCGAGCTCCTTCAGCGCCCCATCCTTATCCTTGCGATGCGCCAGCGCCACCGCCAGATTGAAGTGGTAATCCGGGTCCCGCGGATCGGCCGTAATCGCCTGCTCGAACAGCGCCCCCCCGTCCTCCCCGCGCCGGCTCATCGCCACCCCCTGGTTGTTCACCACCTCCGGCAGCGGCAGGCGCGTGCTCACAAACGCGAATGCGTTCTCCGCCTCGCGATAATTCCCCGTGTAGAAGTACGCCAGCCCACGATAAAAATCCGCCTCCAGCGCGCTGGGATCGTCCTTCGGCAAATGTCCCAGCGTGGTCGCCGCCTGGTCGAAATCCTGATTGCTGAAGTAGGCCCGTCCCAGCGCCAGCCACGCCGGCGCAAAGTTCGGATCCAGCTTCACCGCTTCCTTCAGCTGGTCGATCCCGTCCTTCGGATTGTCCGCCACCACCCCCTGGATGTAGTCCTCGAAAGCATCGCTGTGCAGGTCCTTGTCGGCCGCAAGAAAGGTCTGCTCTTCCACCGCGTATTTGGGATCGAGCTGCCGCGTCACCTGCCACGCCAGCCGGTTGATCATCTCCAGCAGATGATCTGCATCGCCATGCTCCTCGATCGGCGCGCTGATCCGCAGCGCGGATACGTCCAGAATCTCCGCCTCCGCCGTCAGCTGTTTCGCCGTCTGAGTTGTCCCCGGGCTCGCCGCCGCCGTGTAATGGCCGAAAATCACATAATCGGCGTCCACCATCTGCGCAATGCGGATCGCCGTCGCCCGCGTTGGCTCGAAATTTGCCGGCAGCCCCAAATGGTCAAACGCGTACCCACGATCGCCGCGGCCGATGGTCAGAAAGTCCGCCTCGTTCAGCCGCCGGTTCAGGACATTGGGAAAAGCCTCCGCCATCCAGTCGAGGCTCGCATCCCCGCTCCGGTTCTCAAAGGGAAGCACCAGCAGCAGCCGCCCAGGCGGCTCGGCCGCCGCCGCTCGCCTGGCCTCCGCCGCATCCTGCGCGCAGGCAATCCCTCCCCACGCGCAAGCCGCCAGCAGAAGCGTCGTCAAAGTGCCGCGAACTCCACGAAGTTCCCGCACGTCAGGCTTGATTATAGGTGCCCTGCCTCCACCGCTCCGCCTCGTTGCCGGCCACACAGCTGCTGAATCTCCTTCGCAACACGAAACTTTGGACCACCGGCTACGTCAAACCATGTTCCGCTCGGGGAGGGCACGAAGTATGGCTTCCTGGGTTCGCGTGGCAGGCGCATCTGCCTGCGCGCTGATCTTCTCTCTTGGTTTCGTTAGCTGCGGCGGCGTCAACAACCTGACCACCAGCTCCACCCCCAACATCACCGGCAACTGGGAGTTCACGGCCACGGAAACCACCGGTGGCAACGTTCCCATGGGCGTCTCCCTCACCGCCTCCGGCTCTGCTGTCACGGGCACGGCCGTCGTCCAAATGGCGTTTCCGCTCGACTGCGTAAATGGCTGCTGCGGAGGCCCCTTTGCTGAGTTCAGCGGTTCCCTCACCGGCACCGTGGATTCCCAGGGTGATCTGAAACTCGAGTCCACTGTCGCGAACGGTGGCCCCGTCTTCACCATGTCCGCCCAGGCCTCTGCGGGGACGCTGACCGGCGGCAGCTTTACCCTCACCGGGCCCTGCCCCACCCAGGGAACCATCACCGGCGTTGAATTCCCGACGCTGAACGGCACATACGCCGGAACCATGACCTCGCAGGACACCGGAGCCGCGTATAACGTCGCCACCAACCTCGTGCAGAGCACCACGCCCAACGACCGCGGCTTCTATAACGTCACCGCAACAGCCAGCGTGACCGGTTATCCCTGCTTCACCACCCTGACCGAAGCTACGCCGCTCGATCTCAATTCGGGTTTCCTCGGCAACCAGTTTGCGTTCACCATGAATGCGTCTCCGTCAGGAGGCTCCTTCAGCCTGTCCGGCTCTCTCTCGCCCGACGGGAAGACCATCGCGGCGGTCTACGTCGCCGGTGGCGGCGCGTGCAGCCTGGACCTCGGAACGGGAACGCTGACGCTGCAGTAGCGAGGGTCTGGCTGGCGCCGCCCATGCGGCTTCCGGCCGAAGAATCCACTCAGGTGTCCTGCAGATTCTCGGAATCCGTTCGCGACGCCAGAAACATCATCCCGAAGACCCCAAACACCAACGCCGCGCCCATCCACACCGGCGCGCGCGCATACAGGACGAACAACAGCGTCACCCCTGCCGCCAGCCCCGCCAGCCATGCCCGCCACCATCGGCGCCAGCAGAACAGCAGCCATAGCGCGGCGGCCAGCTCTCCCGCTGCGGCCACCCACACGGCGATCTGGATGCCCTCCAGCGCCAGGGATTCCGGTGCGCGTCCCTCCACGCGATCCTTTACTCCATGCAGAATCTTCGGCACGGCAACGGGATCGGCGAACTCCGTGAACAGATCCAGCACCAGCGCGGTCTGTGTCCAGCGGTAGTGCAACCGAATGCGGCTCACCAGGCGCGTATGACCGGCAT
>JASHPM010000241.1 GCA_030038115.1 Acidobacteriaceae bacterium
CTCACCGGCCAGATGCACGGCGCGGTCATGCTCGATAAAGACGGCAAGGTGCTGCGTTCGGCGCTCATCTGGTGCGACGTCCGCACCGAGCCGCAATGTGAATGGCTCACGAATCAGTTTGGCGGCGGTGAGATTGGCCGCAGGAAGCTCATCGAGCTCACCGCCAACCCCGCGTTGCCCAACTTCACCCTCACCAAGCTGCTCTGGGTCCGGGACCACGAGCCGGAGATCTTCGCGAAGATCGCCCACATCATGTGTCCCAAGGATTACGTCCGCTATCGCCTCACCGGCACGTATGCCATTGACGTGCACGAGGCCTCCGGCACCCTCCTGCTCGATGTTGCGCACCGCCGCTGGTCGAAGGAAGTGGCGAAAGTCGCGGGCATCCCGGAGAGCTGGCTCCCGCAGCTGTTTGAGTCGCCGGAGATTTGCGCGAAGATCGGCGACGAAGCGGCGAAGCTAACCAGCCTCAAAGCAGGAACACCCGTCGCCGCCGGCGCCGGCGATCAGGGCGCGGGCGCGGTGGGCATGGGCATTCTCCAGCCGGGCTCGGTTTCGGCCACCATCGGCACCTCGGGCGTGGTCTTCGCGGCCACCGCCGCGCCCACCAAAGATCCGCAGGGACGTCTGCACACCTTTTGCCACGCCGTGCCCGGCCGCTGGCACGTGATGGGTGTAACCCAGGCCGCGGGACTCTCGCTGCGCTGGCTGCGCGAGACGCTGGCGCCCGACCAAACCTACGACGACCTTACCTCGGACGCCGCGAAGATCCTCGCCGGCAGCGATGGCCTGCTCTGGACCCCCTATCTCTTCGGCGAGCGCACGCCCCATCTCGATCCCACCGCGACAGCGGCCTTTGTCGGCATCACCGCCACCACCACACGCGCGCATTTCACCCGTGCGGTGCTGGAAGGAGTCGCCTATTCGCTCAGGGACAGCTTCACGCTCTTCTCTGAGCTGGGCATCCCCGTCAAAGGCGTGCGCCTGGGCGGAGGCGGCGCGCGCGGTCTGCTCTGGCGCGAGATTCAGGCCAACGTCTACGCTTACCCCTGCGAACGCCTGACCGCCGAAGAAGGCGGAGCCTTTGGTGCGGCGCTCCTGGCAGGCGTCGGCGCAAAACACTGGCCCGACCTTGAAGCCGCCTGTGCCGCGGGCATCACCGTCGCCGAGACCATCCACCCGAATCCGGCCGCCGTTCAGCGTTATGCTGAGGGGTATGCGGGCTACCGCCGCGTCTATCCCGCGCTCAAAGGCATTCACGGATAGGTGCCGAAGCGCCGCGTGCAGCCCGGGGCCAACGCCATGCTGCAGATTGCCAAACTTGTGGCTCTCGCGCTCAGCATTCTCTCGCTCTACGCGTTGCTGGTCCACGCGTTTTTCGTTCCCGGCAGCCCCTGGGGCGATCGCCTGCTGGACGCCCTGGCGATGCTCGGCCTCACCGCCAGTATTTGCTTCGCGAGCGGCCTCATCTTCGAGATTCCCGACCGCAAATTCGATCCCGAACCTTTGCCGCGCCTCACCCACACGCTCCCTGTCCGCCTCTTCTTCTGGGGCGTGGGCCTGATGGCCGTGATGTTCCTGCTCTCCTGGTTCCTCGCCGAATACTTCGTGCCCATGATCTGGAAGAACCAGCCCTACTGATTCCGCTCCTCAGGCGCCGCGCTGCCCGTTGTCCCTGTCCCCCGCACCTTCCGCCAGATCCACCACCCCAGTCCGGCGAAAATCAGCGCCAGCACGGCCAGCGTCAGCAACAGATGCTGCTTCGCCAGTTCCGCAACCACGTTCACGATCTGCGGCCCGTAAATCACCACCAGCGCCGTCTCCACGCCGAAACGAATCGAGCGGCCCACGAACACCGCCAGCATGAAGTTCAGGGTCGGCATCTCAAAGACGCCTGCGCCAAAGACGAAGACCTTCCATGTGGTCGGCGGCGGCAGCAGCGACGGAATCATCACCGCCAGGAACTCCTGCTTCTGAAACTGATTCCGCAGCCGCTCAAAACGCGCGCGATCGACCCGTTTCAGCAGAAACAGTTCGCCGCCGGCTTTGCCCAGGTAAAAAGGAATCAGCCCGCCCACCGTCGAGCCCAGCGCCGCCAGCAGCGCGTACCAGTAAAAATGCCGCTTATCGCTCCACGCCCACAGAGCCATCAGCACGTCGATAGGGATGGGAATCGACGCCGAATCGATGAACGACCCCAGCAGTACGCCCCATGGTCCCAGCGGAATCAGCACATGCTGCGTAAAGTGGTTGATTTTCGCAAAGAGAGATTTCAGGCGTGCTCAACCTTTCTCTTGCTTCCTGGCTCAGCCGGTCGTTCGGCGCCGGCCCCGCCCGGGCCGTGTTCCGTCTTGCCATCCAGCAAATCCAGCGCGTGCGGCAGTACCGGCAGCGCGGCGCGCAGGGAACTGACCGCACCCGCCGGACTCCCCGGAACATTCAGCATCACCGTGGTTCCGAGCGTCCCGCAAACGGCCCGGCTCAGCGCCGCCAGCGGAGTCTCCCTGCGGCCCTCGGCGCGCATCAGCTCCGCCACTCCCTTGAGCAGCCGCTCGCACACCGCCCGCGTTGCCTCGGGCGTAACGTCTCGTGCTCCGATGCCGGTTCCCCCTGTGGTAACCACCAGCCGGGCCACCCCGGCTGCGTGCCGCAATGCGTCTTCGATCGCCTTTCGCTCGTCTGGAACCGTAACGCGCAACACCGTCTCAAAACCATTTGCGTCCAACGTACGGGCCACGGCCGGACCCGAAAGGTCTTCCCGTAAACCCTGCGAGCAGGCGTCGCTCACGGTGATCACTGCGGCCGTCCTGGTTCGCGATGGATGAGACGTTTGGGTCACCGTTTCGATTGTACAAACTGCGGTAAGTCTCTCGATTTGATGAGAAAATAGACATTAGCCTTCGTTGCGTTCCCCTGTCAGCCCGTATTGGGGCCCGGTTGGAGCCGCGCAGAACCGAAGTACACCAGGAATGCCGATTCGCCTGAACCTGACCGACGCACCGGCCACGGAGCCGAAAGCCGACCCCATAGCCGGGCCGAAAGCTGAGCC
>JASHPM010000242.1 GCA_030038115.1 Acidobacteriaceae bacterium
TCCGCGCTTTTCTGTCTCTTTACCTTGACACTGCTCTGCCTGTACGCGATTCTATGAATCAGGCTTCCCCGCCGGGAGTGGTAGTGTGTGTGCTTCGGCGAGACGCCATTTCCAGGTATCCAGGCCCTGGGCGCGACCGTGATGTTGAGACCGCGCGCTCCTGAGGGCTCTTCCGTGGAAATCGATTACGTGATTGCGCCGCAGACGGGTTTGTTCCGTCCGGCCAGAAGGACTGCGCGTTGACCTTCATTGCTTTGGCGACTCCATTCGCCCTGCCGACAGGAATAGCAGGCATCTTGCCTTTCCTGCTCATCATCGTGGTCTTCTATTTCCTCCTCATCCGGCCCCAGCAGAAGCGGCAGCACACCTGGCAGGATATGCTCAGCAAGCTCAAGACCGGGGACCGGGTGACCACCAGCGGCGGCATCCGCGGCGTCATCGTCTCCATTAAGGACGACGCCATCCAGCTCCGCATTCCTCCCGATAACCTCCGCATCGAAGTGGTCAAGAGCGCCATCGCCTCCGTGACCCAGGACGACGCAAAGTAGAGAATTCCATGAAAACGAACATTCAGACCAGACTCATCGGCATCATCGCTGTTCTGGTCATTTTCATCGTCGGCATCTTCGGTATCCCGAAGGGCGTCTCGGGAACAGCCCTGAAGCAGTCGCTGCTCAATCGCATTCACCTCGGCCTCGACCTGAAAGGCGGCATGCACCTCATCCTCCAGGTCAAGGTGGATGAAGCCATCAGCGCTGAGACCGATACCGATGTTGCCAGCATCCAGAGCGATTTGCAGAAGAACGGGATCAGTGGCGCCACCGTTTCCAAACCCGATGCCAATCGCCCGGATTTCATCCAGGTTTCCGGGGTCCCCACCGACCGCTCCAACGACGTCAGTTCTCTCCTGGAATCGAGCTACAGCAACCGGTTCGACATAGCCCCCGGTGTGGGCAATACCTGGACGCTCACCATGAAGCCGACCGTTGAGACGGAGGCAAAACAGCGCGCCCTCGATCAGACCATTGAGGTCATCCAGACCCGCACCAACACCCTGGGTGTCAGCGAACCCATCATCGAGCCCTATCAGCTCGGCAGCTATCAGATTCTCGTCGAGCTGCCCGGCATCGACGATCTCGGCCGCGTCAAGGATGTTATCCAGTCTACTGCCCGCCTCGAAGCGCACGAAGTCCTCGGTGATCAGCCATGGCCGGATCGACAATCCGCTCTCCAGGCACTCGGCGGCTATCTGCCGCCCGATGCCGAGCTTCTCCTGAGTGTGCCTGGCGCAGCCAGTGAAGGCAGCCCGGCCGAATGGTACGAACTGAGAAAGATCCCCATCTGGGGCGGTACCGATATCCGCGATGCCCAACCCGGCCACAATCCCAATACGGGTGAGCCCGAGGTGGACTTCTATCTGACCAACGCCGCAGGCGACAAGTTTGGCCAGTGGACCGGCGCCAACATCGGCAAATACATGGCCATCGTCCTCGACAACCGCGTCCAGGAAGTGGCCGTCATCAAGGGCCAGATTCACGATCAGGGCAACATTTCCGGCGGCGGCATCACAGAGCAACGCGTGAAAGACCTCTCCATGCTGCTGCGCACCGGCGCTCTGCCTGCTTCCATCGAGTTCAGCCAGGAGACCACCGTCGGTCCCTCCCTGGGCGCCGATTCCATCCACCAGGGCGTGGTCGCCTCCATCGTGGGCATGCTGACGGTCATGGTCTTCATGCTCATTTATTACCGCGGCGCAGGCATCAACGCCGACCTCGCGCTGTTCCTGAACCTCGTCATCCTGCTCGGCTTCATGGGTTACAGCGGTGCTACTCTCACGCTGCCCGGCATCGCCGGCGTCATCCTCACCATCGGCATGGGCGTCGATTCCAACGTGCTCATCTTCGAACGCATCCGCGAGGAGCTACGTGCTGGCAAATCACCGTCAGCCTCCGTCGATCAGGGCTTCGCCCATGCATGGACCACCATCGTCGACACCCACGTCACCACCATCGTCTCGGCGGCGATCCTCTTCATCTTCGGCACCGGCCCGGTCAAAGGCTTTGCCGTAACTCTTACCTTCGGTCTGCTCGCCAATTTGTTTACGGCGGTTTTTGTCTCCCGCGTCATCTTTGACGCTCACCTCAGCCGCAAACTGCACGGCGAACCGATTTCCATTTAACAGGCGGACTCTGCGTGGAACTGTTTCATAATCCAAGGATTGACTGGCTGGGGAAGAAGTGGTATTTCCTCGGTTTTTCCCTCATCTTCAGCGTTTCCGGGCTGCTCTCTATCTTCTTCTGGCATGGGCTGCCCCTCGACGTCGATTTCCGCGGTGGTACCGTGGTTCGCGTCAAATTCGCTCAGCCGCCCGATGCCGACCGCATTCGCGCGGCGATCGATAAAGCCGGACTGAGAGACGCGCGCATTCAGCAGCCCTACGGTCCCGCGGTCAACAACGAAGTTCTGGTGACCCTGTCCCGCAGCGCAACCAACGAATCCGCCATCGACCAGGGCCGCGCCGCCATCGTCGGCACGCTCAGCCAGAATTACTCTCCTTCGGCTGCGCAGAATCAGGGCAAGCTGGATCTGGACAACGCCAGCGGCACCGCTCTCACTTCCTGGCTCGAGCAGCAGGACCCTGAGCATCTGGGCAACTCCCCTGATGCCGAGACCCGTTACCAGGACCAGGCGAATGCGGTGACCCATTACCGCGACGCTGATCACAGCGGCATTATCGACTCCATCGGCGATCTGCGCGGCGTCGTCGATCCGGCCGTCCTCACCGCGCTCCAGCAGGGTGCTTACCTTTCCGGCTTCTCCGTTCGCAGCGTAGAGATTGTCGGCGCGCAGGTGGGCAAGCAGTTGCAGCACCAGGCCGAGCTGGCCACGCTTTACTCGCTCGGCGGTATGCTCGTGTATCTCTGGTTCCGTTTTGAGCTCATCTACGGCGTAGCCGCTGTCGTTGCCTGCTTCCATGACACCATCATCACTGTGGGTGCCTTTAGCCTCAGCAATCAGGAGATTTCCCTCACCGTCATCGCTGCCATCCTGACCCTGATCGGCTACTCGATGAACGACACCATCGTCGTCTTCGACCGCATTCGCGAGAATCTGCGCCTCAGCCGCCGCGAACCACTCGCCGATCTGGTCAATCGAAGCATCAATCAGACCCTGAGCCGAACCGTGCTCACCTCCGGCCTGACCTTCCTGACCGTGCTTTCGCTCTTCCTTTTCGGTGGCGAGGTCCTGCGTGGCTTCTCCTTTGCTCTGGTGGTCGGCATTTTGATCGGCACCTATTCTTCCATTGCGGTCGCGGCCCCCATGCTGGTGGCTTATCAGGACTGGCGCGCCCGGCGGGGCCGGACCGCTTCCCTACCCGCTGCGAAGAAAGCCAGGGTATGATGCTCCCATCCCCCTGGGTTCCGGGAACCGGCCTCCTGCACAGGTGCAGGCTCGCTTTCCGGAGCGGGTGCGGCTGCATCCCGCCTCGGAATTGTGTTATAGAGGAGAACCGGCCCTGTCTGGTGGATATATGCACGCGAAGCCCGGCCGGGTTCGTCTCGCGCTTCCCCGGCGCGCCGGAAGCAGATTTGCCGGGAACAAATCGGGGGTCCTGCGGTGTCTATACGAGGTGTTAACTACTGAAAGGTCCGAGGTCGGCCATGGCAATGTTTGAGGACATCCTGCTGGAATCCGGGCATCAGATCAAGACGAAGAGCAAGTACTACACCATCGTTGGGCTGCTGCTGAATGGCTCCGTCCTTGCGGCGCTCATCCTGTATCCGCTCATCTATCCTGAGGCCCTGCCAAAGGCTATGATGGCTACTCTGCTGGTTGCGCCCCCGCCTCCGCCGCCGCCCCCGCCGCCACCCCCGCCGGCCGTTCATGTGGAGAGGGTGGTTTCGGAGATGCTGAACAACCAGCTGACCGCGCCCACCAAGATCCCCAAAGAAATCAAGATGGTGAGGGAAGAATCCGCGCCCCCATCGGCCGGCGTTGCCGGCATGGAAGGAATGGGCGGCTCCGCTGGTGGGGTCATGGGTGGCGTTCTGGGAGCTCTTGGCTCCGGTCCGGCGCCGAAGATTCAGGCTGCCCCGCCCAAGAAGATTACCGTTTCTTCCGGCGTGATGCAGGGTAACCGTATCGGCGGCGAAATGCCCCAGTACCCCGCGATCGCGAAAGCCGCAAGAATTCAGGGAACCGTCGTTCTGCAGGCAACGATTTCCAAGAATGGAACGATCGAAAACTTGCATGTCATCAACGGTCCCCCCATGCTTCAGTCGGCCGCCGAGGAGGCGGTGCGAACCTGGAGATATAAACCCTACCTCCTGAACGGAGAACCAGTGGAGGTTGAAACTCAGGTCAACGTAGTATTCAGTCTTGGCAGCTGATTCAGCCACCCTGGTCCGCCACTCCGGGTCGGGGCGGTTTCAATTGATTTTCCGGCCTTCCCGCCTCTCGTTCCGCGGGCGGGTATTCTGTTAGCGCTCTTTGGCATCCATCGCAGCAACGCCTCAGGAGGAAAGATTCAGTGATTCTCGCTCAAATCAACCATTTCTTCGTCAGCCCGGCGCCTCTCGGCTTCTTTCAGGAAGGCCAGGTCGTCGGATTCAGCCCGATCGATCTCTGGAACAACATGGGCTGGCTCGCCCGTGGCGTCTGTTTCGTCCTGTTCATCATGTCGATCTGGTCGCTCGCCGTTATGATCGACCGCTGGCTTTATTTCAATGCCGCCCGCAAGCAGTCCCGTGAGTTTGCGCCCCGGGTTGCCGGGGCCCTCAAGGAAGGCAAGCTCGATGAGGCCGTCAAGGTTGCCGATCGCAACAAGAAGTCGCACCTCGCCGAAGTCGTCACGGCCGGCCTGCAGGAATTCCGCAACTATGGTGGAGGCGGAGCCGTCAGCGTGGAGCAGATCGAGTCGTCCAAGCGTGCCCTCGAGCGCGCCGAGGCGATCGTCCATGCGAAGCTGAAGAGAGGACTCGGCTCGCTCGCCACCATCGGCTCCACCGCTCCGTTCGTCGGTCTCTTCGGAACCGTCGCCGGCATCCTCAAGGCCTTCCAGGAAATCGCTACCCAGAAGACCCCGGGTATCGGCGCGGTCGCGGGCGGTATTTCAGAAGCCCTGGTCACCACCGCTTTCGGCCTTTTTGTGGCCATCCCGGCGGTGTGGCTCTTCAACTACTTCACCAACCGCGTGGAGGCCTTCGACGTCGAGATGGATAACTCCTCCAGCGAGCTGGTCGATTACTTTATCAAGCAGAGCAATCGCCGGTAATCGAGCAGTGGTCCCCGCTGGCCCATGGGCGCACGGGGGTGCAATGTGCGGTGTCACCAACTTGCCCGGAGTGGGCAGGGTGGGATGCAGTGAGCGGGAATCTTCTGAGCCGGGAGCAGCGTCCAGCGCTCCCGGCGCCTGATTGTCGCCCCTGCCTTAAGAAATTCGATGGGAGCGTACCGCAATGGCAATTGCAGTAAGGAACGAAGGAGCCAAGGTCAACGCCAACATCAACGTCACACCCATGGTCGATGTGATGCTGGTGCTGCTGATCATCTTCATGGTCATCACCCCCATGCTCCAGAACAAGGTGACCGTCGATCTGGCTCAGAGTACCAACGCCACGCCGATGGAAGATGCCAACAAGGAAGACTCGGTCGTGGTCGCGATCACTCGCGACAGCAGGGTCTACCTGGGCCAGAACCAGACCAGCATCGCCAACCTCGGCCCTCAGGTCCGCGACGAACTTGAGAACAAGACCAGCAAGATCGTCTACTTCCGCGCCGACGCTCGCTCCCACTACGGAACGGTCATGGACGCGATTGACGCCGTGCGTACTGCCGGAGTCGAGGAAGTGGGCATGCTCACCGAGCAGCAGCAGCCGATCTCGACGACCAGGCCTCCAACCGCCGCGGGCGGCCAGTAATCCGGAATTCCCGGCAGAAGATTGGAAGAAACGAGGAACTGAAACATGTCAATGAACGTAGGCGCAGCCGGCGCCCTGAATGCCGACCCGAACGTCACCCCGCTGATCGACGTGCTGCTGGTGCTGCTGATCATTTTCATGGTCATCGTCCCGGTTACGCCTCGCGGACTGGATGCGCTGGTCCCACAGCCTCCCAAGAACCCGAACCAGCAGCAACCCAATGACCGCACCATCGTCGTGCAGATTCAGGCTGGCGCAGGCGGAGTTCCCAATTACCTGATTAACGAGACGCCTGTTGCGAAAAACGATCTGGAGAGCAAGCTCAACGAGATCTACTCCACCCGCGCCGAAAAAGTGATGTTCGTGAAGGGAGACGCCAACCTGGATTTCCAGGCCGTCGCTAGTGTCATCGATATCGGCCACGCCGTGGGCGTGGATCACATCGGGTTGATTACGCCGAAGATCGCCGCCGGGCAGTAGGCGGCTGTCGCGGTTTTGGCGGGACAGCCGGACCGATTGCACTCCGGTTACCTTGCCTCCTGCCGCGAAAGAAGTACAATCGCTCTCGGCAGCGCTTTACTGCGTGGCTTTTAGGCTCCTGGCGAGCTGAAGGAGAAGATAGACAGAATGAACCGCATTGCACGTTTACTGGCGCTGGCCGCTGCCACAATCCTCCTGGTGGCTTCTGCGACCGGCTGTAAACGCCTGGAGGCCCGCAATCAGCTTAACAAGGGAGTGCAGGCCTATAAGCAGGCGAAATACGAAGAGGCCATCGACCACTTCCAGCGAGCCGTGAACCTCGACCCCACTTACCCCATGACCCGGCTGTACCTGGCCACCGCGTACGCGCAGCAGGTGGTTCCCGGCCTCGATACTCCTGACAACGAGAAGACCGCCCAGATGGCCATCAATGGCTTTCTGCAGGTTCTCCAGGAGCATCCGGACGACATTACCAGCCTCAAACAAATCGCCGCCCTCAATTACGACCTGAAGAAGTTCGGCCCGGCTCGCGACTGGCAGCTTAAGGTCCTCCAGGCCGATCCCAAGGACGCGGAAGCGGCTTACACCATCGGGGTCGTGGACTGGACCCAGGCTTACCAGAACGCTGTCCATGCCTTACAGAGTGCCGGTCTGCAGGACGATGGTCAGGGCAATCCCAAAATGCCCAAACCCGTTTGCAAGACGATTCAGGACGAGAACACGGACCTGGTGAATGACGGTCTCAAATACCTGCAAATGGCCGTCAGTCTGCGCTCCAACTACGACGATGCCATGCAGTATCTCAACCTGATGTACCGCCGTAAAGCGGATCTCGACTGCGGTGATGACGCTGCACGCAAGGCGGATCTTGCATCGGCTGGCGACTGGGTACAGAAGGCGATGGGCGCTCGCAAGGCGAACGAAGAAAAGGCTAACGAGAAAGCGCAGGGCGGCGTTGTGATGCAGTAAAAAAACAAAAATACTGGCCAGCGCATGCTCTTCAAAGGCTCTCGCTTCGGCGAGAGCCTTTCTGCTTTCCCCTTGTGAGCGCCCCATTTTCGCTGCGCCGTCCTTGCTTTTCGCTGCACCCTGCACCCTGGGCCCGCCCCCACAATCGCTCTGCGCCGACGATCGGCCCTCGACGCAGCCGATCCAGCGAAGATCGGCTTTACCTTGGCCAGCCCTCGCCGAGGAATCGGAATTGTGGAAGCGGGACGAACCCTGTACCCTGTTTCTCGGGTGTTTCGCAAACTTCTGATCGCCAACAGGGGCGAAATCGCTCTGCGCATCCTGCGCGCCTGCCGCGAGCTGGGCATTTCCACCGTCGCCGTTTATTCCGACGCCGACCGTGCCGCGCCGCACGTTCTGGAGGCCGGCGAGGCTTACCGTCTGGGCCCCGCGTCTGCTGCCGAGTCGTATCTGCGCGGCGATCTGATCCTCGAGATCGCGCGTCGCACCGGGGCCGATGCCATCCATCCGGGGTACGGCTTCCTCGCGGAGAACCCCGACTTCGCGCAGTCCTGTGAACAGGCGAACATTCGGTTCATCGGCCCTCCCTCTTCTGCTATGCGCATTCTCGGCTCCAAGATCAACGCCCGCCAGGCAGCCGACGAGGCGGGGATGCCGCGCACTCCGGGCTGCGTTCACGCGCTTGCCTCCCCCGCCGAGGCCCTCGATGTCGCAGCTGGCGTCGGCTATCCGGTCATGCTGAAGGCTGCCGCCGGCGGCGGCGGGAAAGGGATGCGTGCCGTCGCCCGCCCGGAAGACCTGCCCTCCGCTTTCGCCGCGGCCAGCAGCGAGGCTGAACGTGCCTTCGGTTCCGGCGAGATCTATCTCGAAAAGCTGATCGAGCGCCCCCGCCACATCGAAATTCAGGTTCTCGCGGACGAGCACGGCCACTGCGTTTCCCTCGGGGAACGCGAGTGCTCGGTCCAGCGCCGCCACCAGAAGGTCATCGAGGAAGCCCCATCCGCCGTCGTCGACCAGGATCTGCGCCGTCGCATGGGCGAGGCCGCAGTCCGTCTCGCTCTGTCTGCGGGCTATACCAACGCCGGCACCGTTGAATTCCTGGTCGACAGCAATCAAAGCTTTTATTTCCTTGAAATGAACACCCGTCTCCAGGTCGAGCATCCTGTCACGGAGCTGGTCACCGGTTACGACCTCGTTCATCTCCAGATTCGCATCGCTCAGGGCGAACGGCTGCCTTTTACCCAGAAAGACATTCAGCTTCGCGGCCATGCCATAGAGTGCCGCGTCTATGCCGAAGACCCCGGCAACGGATTCTTGCCTTCCCCCGGCCGCATCACGCGCCTTCTCCAGCCCGGTGGCCCCGGCATTCGCGAAGACTGTGGTATCTACGAGGGATGGGTTGTCCCCCTGGATTACGACCCTATGCTCTCAAAGCTCATCGCCTACGCGCCCACTCGCGAACTTGCCATCGCGCGCCTCCAGCGCGCCCTCGACGAATACGTGATCGGCGGTATCCGGACCAACCTCGCCCTCTTCCGCCGCATTTTGGCCGATCCGGATTTTCGGTTCGCTCGCCTTGACACCGGCTACCTCGACCGGCTTCTTGCCAGGCCTGCGGTAGACACAGCTGGGTCTCCCGACGATGGTGTAGCCATCCCGGCTGTCGCAGCAGCAGCCTTTTTCGAGGCGACAAAAGGCTCTCTCAACGGCTCTGGGGGGGCACGTGCGGCGCCGGCGAGCCCCTGGAAAGCCGCTGCGCGCCGGGAAAGCGTCGGCGGAATCAGCTGGAGAGCTTCACGCTCATGAAATTCAGTCTCGAAATCGACGGCCGGACCCGGCAGGTCGAGATCGAGCCGGCTGACCTGCCCGGCCAATGGCGCATTCAGGTCGATGGCAAGGATGTTGAGGCCGATGCCCACCTGCTTAGGCCCGGCGTTCTCTCCCTACTCATCGCCGGCCAGTCCCATCGAGTCGTTCTTGATATGGAACATTACGAGCCCGCGCTCCATCTCGGGGCGCAACGCATCCCTTACCGCGTCGATGACCCGCGCTCCCTGCGCTCCCGCCGCCGCCACCCCCGGGAGGACGGTCCTGTCACCCTCAAAGCCTCAATGCCCGGCCGCATCGTGCGCCTGCTCGTGGAAAAGGGAGAAGCCGTTGTGGCACACCAGGGGATTCTTGTTATCGAGGCGATGAAAATGCAGAACGAAATCAAATCGCCCAAAGTCGGCCGCGTTGCTGAGATTCGCGTCTCCCCCGGAGATGCCGTCGCTTCCGGTGATGTCCTCGCCATCATCGAATGAACCTCCCTGTCCCTGGCTGCCTCTTTTACTGTTGTTGCGACTGTTGAATCTGCAACAGGGGCTCGGCTGGCGGTGGCGGGGCCTGCGCTTTCTCGACCAGCATCGACCAGTCTTCGGGAATGGGCAGTTCCCGCTCCAGGTCCGGAGCCGCATCGGACGTCGTTACCTGCACGGCCACATATAGCTCACTGTCCGTCCGACCGCGAAATAATCCCCGCGTTGGTGGAACATCGGCGTAGTCGCGTCCCAGCGCCGTGCGGATGTGCCGGTCGCGCGCGACCAGCGCGTTGGTTGGGTCAAAACCCACCCATCCCAGTTCCGGCAGAAACGCCTCCACCCAGGCATGGGTCGCGCTCGATGTCGAGCGGTCGTGATCCTCGCTCCCGTGGTACAAATAGCCGCTCACGTACCGGCACGGAATCCCGACGTGCCGCACCAGCGCAATCATGATGTGCGCAAAGTCCTGGCAAACTCCCGCCCGGGTGCGCAATGCCTCGTCGATGGGCGAATCCACGTGCGTGCTCTGTTTCTCATAGCTGAAGCTGTCATAAAGCCTCGTGTTGATTTCGTGCAGCAGCTTCAGTGGATCATCCCGCCGCACCACCTCGAGCTCCTTCGCCAGATCCAGCAGTGGCGGGGTCGGCCTGGCAAACTCGCTGGGCAGCAGCATCTCCCAGTAGTCGCCCTCCGCGACCAGCGCGTCCAGCTCCTTCCAGGAATCGCGCCCCAGAGAATCGGGAATCTCTGCCAGCGGCTGGTGTTCCAGTACGGCCTCAGCCACAATCACCAGCTGTGAATGCCGGCCAGGAATGTCGAAATGATGAATGTTGTTTCCCAGATGATCGCGATACGTAAAAACGCGGCAGCGCGGGCTCACCGAGAGCGTGAACGACAGGCAGCGCTGATTGCTGTCGCTCCTCGGATGCATCCTCACCTCCATCGTGCTCTCGCTCACCGAGCGGCTGTAGAGGAACTTCGTCAGGTGCCGTACAAAATAGAAATGCATAATCAGACCGCCAGCGCCGTTTCCACCGAGTACTGGATGTACACGGCGTAAATCAAATCGTGAATCTCGCGGCATTGCTCCAGAATGCGCCGCAGATACCGCACAGGATCCTGCGCCAGAATCTCCCCAACCTGCGCAAAGCCCAGTGTTGCTTTCAGCCGTCCCGCCACGCGCATCAGTTCGCCTCCATGCTGGGTCCGCGTGTGCTGCTGGATCGCCTCCAGGGCGTTGTGCAGAGAATCCACGGCGTAATGCACCGAGTGCGGAAAATCCGGATCGAGCAACAGGAATCCCAAAATGCGCTCGTGCGTTAAATCGGCCGTATTCACCCGGCAAAAAGCCTCGAACGCCGTGCAGGTGCGCAACAGCCCAATCCACTCCAAATATTCGCTCGTGTCGTCGGAATCACCGCCTGCAAAAACCTCGCGCTCGTACACGTCCAGCAGCGTCGTCAGGCACCAGGCGCGCTCCAGATACCGGCCCACGCGCAGAACCTGCCAACCTTCGCCATGGCTCAGCGTGGTATCCGTCACGCCCTGGAACAGGTGCACGCCGTCAATAATCGTCGGCAGAAATTCCGCCAGATTTCTCTCCGACGGCGACGCCGTGCGCAGCCGGCTGATCTCGTGAAACAAACCATTCAGCCGCTGCCATTGCTCGGTGCTGATCTCGTCGCGGATCTGCCGCGCATTCTCCCGTGCCGCAAATATGCAGGCTGTAATCGACGCATGTTTGGTCGTATCGAAGCACAAAGCGTGCACCAGCGCCGTCACGCCTGGCCAGCGCTCCGGCTCACCGTTGGGGTCGCGGTCGTCGTGCCACCCCATTCCCTGCGCTGACCCTACCGCCGCCAGCACCCGTTGCCAGCGCCGCTGCGCACTCACCCGCGAACGGTCCAGCATCAGGCCCATATTGATGTCGATCAGCCGTGCCGTATGCTCGGCCCGCTCCAGATACCGGCTGGTCCAGTACAGGCTGTCGGCTACGCGCGAAAGCATGAATCGCACCTCATAAGCTCAGTACCCACGTGTCTTTGCTGCCGCCACCCTGCGACGAATTCACCACCAGTGATCCCTGCCGCAGTGCCACACGCGTCAGCCCACCTGGCACAATCGTGACCTTGTCCCCAAACAGAATGTACGGCCGCAAATCCACATGCCTGGGCCCGATAGACCCATCCTCCAGCAGGCATGGCGCTCGCGAAAAACACAGTGTCGGCTGCGCAATGTAATTCCGCGGGTCGGAATCGATTCTGCGCTTAAACTCCTCCCGCTCCGCCGCCGAGCTCTGCGGCCCCACCAGCATCCCATAGCCGCCCGATTCGCCGACCGCCTTGACAACCAGCTTGTCCAGATTCTCCTTCACATGCGATCGCTGCTTTGCGTCCGTCAGCAGGTACGTCTCGACGTTATTCAGGATCGGATCCTCGCTCAGGTAGTAGCGAATAATCGCCGGCACATACGCGTACAGCGCCTTGTCGTCGGCTACGCCTGTTCCAAACGCATTCGCCAGCGTCACATTGCCGGCGCGATATGCATTGAACAGCCCCGCCGCTCCCAAAATCGAATCGCCGCGAAACGCCAGAGGATCGATAAAGTCATCGTCCACGCGCCGGTAGATCACGTCCACGCGCTTCAGCCCCGCCGTGGTCCGCATATAGACCACGTTGTCGTGGATCACCAGATCACGGCCCTCGACCAGCTCCACGCCCATCTGCCGCGCCAGCCACGTGTGCTCGAAATACGCCGAGTTGTACACGCCCGGCGTCAGCACCACGATGGTCGGTTCCGGCCGGCCTTCCGGTGCCAGCGAGCGCAGCGTCGCCAGCAGCGCCTGCGGATAGTGGTCAATGGGCCGCACGCCATAGTCGCGAAACAGACTGGGCAGCGTGCGCTTCATGATCCGCCGATTCGTCAGCATGTACGACACACCGGACGGTACCCGAAGGTTATCTTCCAGTACCACGTACTCGCCGTTTTCCAGCCGCAGCAAATCTGTGCCCGCGATGGCTACATATACATTTCGTGGCACCCGCAGGCCACGCATCTGCCGCCGAAACTGCTGGCAGCTGTACACCACCTCGCGCGGCACCACGCCCTGCGCCAGAATCTTCTGGTCGTTGTAAACATCGTGCAGGAAGAGGTTCAGCGCTGTAATCCGCTGCGTCAGCCCGCGCTCAATCCGGTCCCACTCCTCGCCCGTCACCAGCCGCGGGATCAGATCGTAGGGGAAAATCCGCTCCGTCCCCTCCTCGCGGCCATAAACGGTAAATGTGATTCCCTGCATCAGAAACGACGCGTCCGCCGATTGCTTCCTCCGCTGGATCTCCTCCGGGGGCAGCGTCGTCAGTTCATGGAACAGCGCCTGGTAGTGCGGGCGAATCGCCCCGTCCCCGTCGAACATCTCGTCGAAGGCGGCGTCCATGAAGTATTCGCGGAGCAACGGATGCTCTTGGGCTCCCCGCAGAGGCATTGTCGTCATACCAGTCCGTTAATTCGGATGCCCGGATTTGAGAATCAGTGGGGGTCGACCGGACCGTTTCAGACGAGGAAACCGTTCACGCCTCAGACAGGGAAACGTACCTGGTTTGTAACACGCTGGGCCGCTGCCAGCAAGGGGCAGCGTCGGACCTACTTCCTGTAGATGACGCCACCCTTCATCACAAAACTCACCCGTTCCACCGCCGTAATATCCTCGAGCGGATTCCCTGGCACCGCGATCACATCCGCGTAGTACCCCGGCTTCAGCTGTCCCACCTCGTTTTGCCAGGTCAGAATCCGCGCCCCATTCAGATAATCCGCCTGCAGCGCCGCTGCCGGCGTCATCCCGTACTTCACCATCAGCTCAAGTTCCCTGGCCTGCGTCCCATGCGGGAACGGCCCCACATCCGACCCGACCGCGAACGGAATCCCCGCCGCTACCTGCCGCTTGAACTCGTGGATCTTGTAGTCCAGCATCGCGCGCTCCCGTGCCGCTGCTGCCGGCGACGGAGCATGATCGGCGAAATATTCGAAAATCGTGAACGTCGGCACGGCCGGAATCTGCTTCGCCTTCATGATCTCCATCGTTTTCTCGCTCAGCTGTGTTGCGTGATCGATCGACGCCACTCCTGCCATCGCTGCAATATAGGCGCCAGGCTCGCCCTGGTCGTGCACGCCCACATTCGTCCCCAACCGCGCCGCCTCCCTCACCGCCGCCTCCAGTTGCGCCTCGGTGTACTGATACGGCGTATGGAAGTTCCAGAACTCCGGGTCGCCCGCCTGTTCCCCGAGCTGATTTTCCGCGCAGAGGTACTTATCGCCCCAACACGGTCCAGGCGAGCGCTCCCCCGGACCCACCATCTCATCCGGTCCGGTCTCGTATATCTTTACGAACGTCGACCCTTCCTTGTGCTGTTCGCGAATCGTCTCGACGATCTGCTCAGCGTCGTTCGCGTAATCCGCATTCGACAGCACATGCTGCGCGGGGTTGTAGTGGATGGCGTCCTCGTGCCCGCCCAGGATCGAGATTGCATTCCCGCTGATTCGCAGCCGCGGTCCCGGAATCAACCCCTCGTTAATGGCCCGCATCACCGCCGTATCCGCCGAACCCGCGCCTTCGGTCCCCATGTCGCGCTCCGCCGTGAATCCCGCCATCAGATCGGCCTTAGCCGCCAGCGTTGCGAGGATGGTCCGTTGCGGCACCGACTCCACAACCGTCTGCAAATCCTCCGCGCCCGGGTGGAGAAACAGGTGCACATGCGCATCGATCAGCCCCGGCATCAGCGTCGTGTCGCCCAGGTCGATCGTCTCCGCGCCTGCCGGATGCGGCACCGATGTCCCCGCCGCCGTGATCCGCTTATCCTCTACGAGCACCTCGCCCGGCGTCACGATCTTGCCTGTCTCCACATCGAACAGGCGCGCCGCATGCAGCACAATCGGATGTGCCGGCCCGTCCGGAAGGCCAGGTTTCTCCTGAGCGGACACCAGCGAACAACCGCAGGCGACGGCGATACCAAAGACCAGGCAAGTTATTCTCATCGGTGCCTCCAAAAACGCCCTTCATAATAGCAGAGCGTGGCCGGCCGCCGGATTCGGCGCCTCGCCGCGATCCTCGCAAGCCCAATGCTATCCTGCCTCCAATGGACTCTCCGGCCATCGTCATTCGCGATCTGACCCGCCGCTTTGGCAAGTTCACCGCAGTCGACAACGTCACCCTCAATGTCGCCGCGGGCCAGTTCTTCGGCTTCCTCGGTCCCAACGGCGCCGGAAAATCGACCACCATCAAAATGCTCACCGGCCTGCTGGCACCCACCTCGGGTTACATCGAACTCCTCGGCCTCGACTTCGCCACCCACGCGCTGGAAATCAAGCGCCAGATCGGCGTCGTTCCCGAGGGCCTCGCCCTCTTTGGACGCCTCACTGCCTCGGAGTACCTTCGCTTCGTCGGCCGCATGTACGGCCTCGATCGCGACACCACCAACCGCCGCACCGGAGAGCTACTCGACTTCATGAACCTGGCCGATGAGCCCAAAAAGCTCGTCACGGACTTCTCTCATGGCATGCAGAAGAAGCTGGCTCTCGCCGCAGCCGTCATCCACGGTCCCCGCATCCTCTTCCTCGACGAGCCATTCGAGGGGGTCGATGCCATCGCCGCCGGCACTCTCAAAGCCATGCTCCAGCGCATGACCGAACGCGGCGCCACCATCTTTCTCACTTCGCATGTGCTGGAAATTGTCGAACGCCTCTGCAGCCACGTCGCCATCATTCACCAGGGCCGTCTCGTCGCCAACGGCTCCATCGACGCACTCCGCGCAGGTGTGGCCGCGAGCCTCACCGGTCCACAGCCCGATGAAAAGCTAACCCTCGAGGAAATCTTCCTCCGGATCGTCAGCGGTTCGGGATCGGGTACCGCCGAAGAAGCCGTGCAGGAGCTTTCATGGCTGGCGTAGAGTCTGCGCCACCGCGTCCGCCCGTGCGCTGGGGTTTTCTGTCGCCTCTCGCCCGCGGCCAGTACCTCGCGCTCGCCTGGGTGCAAACCCGGATGTTCATAAATTCCCTGCGCACCCGGCGCGGCAGCGTGGAATTCGGCGCTCACATCCTCACCTTCCTGGTCTTTGGCGCCATCGCCATCGGCCCCGCCTTTGGACTTGGCTTCGGAGCCTGGGTTGCCGTTTCCCATGGCCGTGTCCTCGGCATCTCCGTTCTGTTATGGGTGCTCTTCCTGGCCTGGCAGTTCTTCGCCGCGCTTGCCCCGGCCCTGGCAGGCCAGAATCCCGAACTGAGCCACTTACTGCGCTATCCCGTGAGCTTTGGCTCGTGGCTTCTGCTCTTTCTCGTCTACGGACTCGCTGCTCCTTCCACGCTGATCGGCCTGCTCTGGGCCGCAGCCATTGGCATCGGCATCACTGTGGCGCGCCCCGACCTCTTTTTGGCGACCGTCCTCACCCTCGTCGTTTTCGTCCTCTTCAACCTGTTGCTTTCCCGCATGATTCTCGCCTGGATTGAGCGCTGGCTGGCACAGCGGCGCACCCGCGAAATCGTAACAGCGATCTTCCTTTTCCTTGCCCTGGGGGCGCAGGCCCTGAACCCGGCCTTTCATCAGTCGCGCCAAAGCAGGTTCTACGGAATCCAACCCCAAAAAGTCATGCATCTTTCCCAGCGCTTCTGGAACATACAGCGAGTTTTCCCGCCGGGGCTGGCGACCGATTCCATCATGCAGGCAACAATGCAGCACCACGGACTCCAGGGTGCGGAAGAGCTGGGCTGGCTTGGTTTCTACACTCTTGGCGCGGGAGGCCTGCTGGCTCTGCGTCTGCGCTCCGAGAGCCGCGGCGAGAATCTCAGTGAAGCGCCTCGCCCTTCGTCCCGCTCGAGGACGCGCGAAAAGCTCGGCTCCCGCGCGCTTCTGGATTTTTCCGGTCCCATCGCGGCCGTCTTTGAAAAGGACCTGCGCTACCTGTTGCGCAGCGGACCTATGCTCTATAACCTCGCTGCTCCGCTGGTCATGGTCGTCGTTTTCGGCGGCGCAATGCGCGGCAGCTCGATGTCCGGCATCCGTCTTCAGTACGCATTGCCCTTCGGCATGGTCTGGGCCTTCCTTGGTCTAACACGCCTCATTTGCAATAACCTCGGCATGGAAGGCGACGGCATCCAGTTCTTCTTTCTCTCGCCCACGCCACTGCGCACCGTCGTCCTCGGCAAAAACCTCCTGCACCTGGTTCTGTTCCTGCTCGAGGCGGCTGTCATTTCCGCGTTGGTCATTTTCCGCTTCGGCGTTCCGGCACCCAGCGTCGCGGCAGCCACTCTGGCCTGGCTGCTCTTTGCTGTTCCTGCAAATTTCGCTGTCGGCAATCTGCTTTCCATCAACATGCCGTATCGCGTCAACATGGCGCGCATCCGGCGTGAGACCGGCGCAGTTGGCAATGGCCTCACCAGCATGCTCACCCAGCTGGGGATCCTCGTCGTGGGCGCTCTCGTTATCGCGCCCTGCGCTTTCCTCGGTCACCCGTGGCTGGCGGTGCCGATCCTGCTGCTCCTCGCCGCAATCAGCCTGTTTGTCTACCTGCGCATTCTCGGTAACGTCGATCGCATGGTGCTGTCGCGCATGGAATCGCTCACCCTCGAAATCATGAAGACGACCTGAGGACGTTAACTTTGATCGCTAAACTCTAATCCCTAAACTCCAAACTCCGCCTTTTAGACGAGCTCGTGTCCGGCAAAGAAATAGCCGATTTCGAAACTGGCCGTCTCCTCGCCGTCCGAGCCATGAATCGCGTTCTCCTCGATCGAGCCGGCGTATTTCTTTCGAATCGTCCCCTCTTCGGCGTTCGCTGGATTCGTGGCGCCCATCAGCCTGCGCAGATCGGCGATCGCGTTCTCCTTCTCCAGCACCAGCGCGACGATCGGCCCCGACGACATAAACGTCGTCAGCGATTCGAAGAACGGCCGCTCCTTGTGAACGTAGTAGAAGCCCTCGGCCTGCGGCTTCGAGATGAAGAGCTTCTTGATAGCGACAATCCTGAACCCGGCCTTCTCAATATCGGCGAGAATGGCCCCGGCATGACCCTTACGAATCGCGTCGGGCTTAATAATGCTGAACGTACGCTGTGACATAAGTTGCTTCCAGCCTCTGGCTCTTAGCCTCAAATGAGGCAGTTTTATATCTGTCGACTGACCAACGGGGAAATCCTGGATTGCAGGTATTGAGCTAATAGCTAAAAGCCAGTAGCCAATCGCTGCTTCAGCCTTTCCCAATCACCCTCGCCACCGTTTCCCCGATCGCCGCAGGCGTCTCCGCTACGTGAATCCCGGCAGCTTTCAACGCCTTCATCTTCTCCGCCGCCGTGCCCTGGCCGCCGGAGATGATCGCCCCGGCGTGGCCCATTCTGCGTCCCGGCGGCGCCGTTTGCCCGGCGATGAATCCCACCACCGGCTTCTTCACGTGCTGTTTTATATACTCAGCCGCCGCTTCTTCCGCCGTTCCGCCAATTTCACCGATCAGGATGATCGCCTCCGTTCCCGAGTCGGCGTTCAGCAGCTTCAGCGCATCCACGTGGGTCGTGCCGACGATAGGATCGCCACCGATCCCGATTGCCGTCGACTGCCCGATCCCGAGCTGCGTCAGCTGATACACCGCTTCATAGGTGAGGGTTCCAGAGCGCGAAACAATCCCGATCGAACCCTCCTTATGAATTCGTCCCGGCATAATGCCGATCTTCGCCTTCCCCGGCGAGATCACGCCCGGGCAATTCGGCCCAATCAGCCGCGAGCTCGAATGCTTGAGCACGCTCCACACTTTCACCATGTCGTTGATCGGAATTCCCTCGGTGATGCAGACGATCAGCGGCACGCCCGCATCGTTCGCCTCCAGAATCGCATCCGCGGCAAACGGCGGCGGCACAAATATCACCGTCGCATTCGCGCCTGTCTTCTCAACGGCCTGATGCACCGTATCGAACACCGGCCAACCCTCGTGGGTCATCCCGCCTTTGCCTGGCGTCACGCCGCCAACCACCCTGGTTCCGTACTCCGCGCAGCCCTTGGCGTGAAACGTCCCTTCGCGCCCCGTGATCCCCTGCACGATGAGGCGAGTGTTCGTGTCAACCAGAACAGCCATCTCTACGCCGCTCCTTTCGCCGCCGCAACCACCTTCTGCGCGGCGTCCTGCATCGTGTTGCCGACAACGAACTTCAATCCCGACTCCTTCAGAATCCGCCGGCCCTCCTCAACGTTGGTTCCTTCCAGGCGCAGCACCACCGGAACCCTGACGTTGAGGTTCTTCGCCGCCTGGACCACGCCCTGCGCCAGCGTATCCACGCGCAGAATCCCGCCGAAAATGTTGATGAATACCGCCTGCACATGCCGGTCCGACAGCAGAATCTCGAATGCGTGTTCGATCTGCTGCTGGTTCGCGCCGCCGCCCACGTCCAGGAAGTTCGCCGGCATCCCGCCCGCGTACTGGATGATGTCCATGGTCGCCATCGCCAGTCCGGCGCCGTTCACCATGCACGCGATGTTGCCGTCCAGCTTGATGTAGTTCAGCGCGTACTTCGACGCTTCCACTTCCAGCGGATCTTCCTCCGCAATGTCCCGCAGCTCCTTCAGATCCTTGTGGCGGAACATCGCGTTATCGTCGAAGTTGATCTTGCAGTCCAGCGCGAACAACTTATCGTCCTTCGTCGTGATGAACGGATTAATCTCCAGCAGCGATGCATCCGTCTCGATGTAGGCCTTGTAAAGCCCCATCATGAACTTC
>JASHPM010000243.1 GCA_030038115.1 Acidobacteriaceae bacterium
TCTCCGGCGGTCAACAGCAGCGTGTGGCCGTAGCCCGCGCCCTGGCCGGTTCGCCCTCTATTCTGCTGGCCGACGAGCCTACCGGAAACCTGGACTCGCGCAATGCCGAAGCGGTGATGGAGCTGCTGCAGAATCTGCATCGGGAGGGCGCGACCATCTGCATGGTGACCCACGATCCGCGCTTCGCCCGCCATGCCGATCGCCAGATCCATCTGTTCGACGGCAAGGTGGTCGCGGAAGGGGAGTCACTGGAGCAGGTTCTCGAAGTTAAGTAAGGAAGCCTGTAGCCGGTAGCCTGTACGGTCGCGAGGCATACGCATTCGTGTGCGCACCTGGCACAAACTACAGGCTGGCTACCGGCTACACGCTACAGGCTTAAATATGATTCAGCTAAAAAATATCGAACGCAGTTACAAAACCGGCGCCGGCCAGACCTGGGTCCTGCGCCGCATCAATCTGGAAATCAAAGAGGGCGAGTTCCTCACGATCATGGGTCCCTCCGGGGCGGGAAAATCGTCGCTGCTCAACGTGCTTGCGCTGCTCGACGATCAGTGGCTGGGCGAGTACTGGTTCAAAGACGAAGCCGCCCATCGCATGAATCGCCGCCAGCGCGCCGAGCTTGCCAAACGCAATATCGGGATGGTCTTCCAGAGCTACCATCTGCTCGACGACCTCACCGTCCAGGAGAACATCGATCTCCCGCTCTCCTATAAGGACATGCCGCGTGCGCAGCGCCAGGGGCTGGTGGCCGATACGCTGGATCGCTTCAGCATTGTGGGCAAAAAAGACCTGTTCCCTTCCCAGCTTTCCGGCGGCCAGCAACAGCTGGTGGGCGTGGCGCGCGCGGTGATTCACAAACCGGCGCTGCTGCTGGCCGACGAGCCCACCGGGAACCTGCATTCCAGCCAGGCCAAGGAGATCATGGAGCTGTTCAAGGAGTTGAACGAGCAGGGCACGACGATCGTTCAGGTCACCCACTCGGAAGTCAACGCCGCCTATGGCAGCCGGGTCATCGAGCTGCGCGACGGCTGGCTGACCGCCGATTCCTCCAACCCGAATCTCGGCGTGGAGGTCACCGCCTCGTGACCAGCTCACTCTGGCATCGGCGTCTCTCGGGTCCCGCTCTGTTGTGCTGCGGCATGCTCGCTGCTCCGCTGCTGGCGCAAAATCCGGCCCCGGCAACGCCCCAAAATCCTCCTGCGACACAGGCGGGGCAATCCGCTCCTGCGGTGCCTCCTAACGCACCCGCTCCGGCAGCGCAGCAGGCCCCTGCTGCGCCAACCACGCAGACTCTGGCTCAACAGGCACAGCAGGTGCAACTACAGTCCATCGGACCGATCCAAGCTTTTCGCGTGGAGATGCCGCGCTCCCACAACCCGCTGGCGCCCTACCGCCCCAGCACTGCGCCGCCCCTCAACCTCTTTAACTCACCCCGCCTCGAAAACCTGATCCGGGAAGGCAAGCTCTATATCTCGCTCCAGGATGCCATTGCTCTGGCTCTCGAAAATAACTTAGACATCGCCTACGCCCGCTACTATGCCCCCCTCGCCCAGACGGATATCCTGAGCACGAAGTCGGGCGCACCGACCAGGGGCGTGAATGCCAGCGTTGTCCAGTCCACCCAGGGAGGCTTCAGCGGATCCTCCGGCGGCGGTGGTGGAGGGGGCGTCTCTGCGGCTGCGGGCTCCGGCGGCATTGTCACTTCCACACTTGGCGCGGGCGCCGCGGTGCCCTCGTTCGACCCCCTTCTGACCTTCCGCGGTTTCGTCGATCACACAGTTACCCAGGAAGTGAACGCCTTCAACGTCGGTACTCCGACCCTGAAAACGAACACCATCGAGGCTCTGTCGAACTATTCGCAGTCCTTCGCCCTGGGTACTAACGTCTCGGTGCAGTATCAAGGCGAACGCCTGGCTACCAACAGCCCGTATTTCGCTGTCAATCCTGAGTTGTTTTCCAGTTTTGGGATACAGATTTCGCAACCCCTTCTCGCCGGATTCGGCCTCGCCTCCAACGAGCGCTATATCCGGATCGCCAAGCGCAATGCCCAGATCACGGATCTGGTTTTTAAGCAGCAGGTGATTGCCACCATCACCCAGGTGGAAAACATCTATTGGGATCTCGTCGACGCCTATCAGAATGACCAGATCAAGAGCGAGGCTCTCGGTTTTGCCAATCAGACTCTCTCCGACGATCAGAAGCAGCTGGAGCTCAAGGCCATCCCCGCCATGCAGGTGATGACCGATCAGGCGGCTGTGGCGACCGCCGAAGGCAACCTCACCGTCGCCCGCGCCACCCTGCGGCTCAACGAGTTGCTGATGAAGAACATCCTCACCAAGGTCGACGACCCCATGATCGACGAAATGCCGGTCGTTCCCCTCGATCTCCAGGGCGCTCCCGACCCCAACGCCTCCAAGAAAATCGATGACCTGATTACGGAAGCCGAGAAGGACCGTCCCGAGGTCGCCATCTACCAGGTGCAGGCCGATATCCAGAAGCAGGCTCTCAAGGATATCAACAGCGAACTGCTTCCTCAGCTCAATATGTATGGCTTGTACGTCGGCAACGGCACCGCCGGTCCCAAGAACCCGTATTGCGACCTCGGCCCGCAGGACTGTTCCACCGTCCTGCCCACCGACTTCGCCAGCATGTTCGAGAACACCTTCAACTACTCCGCCCCCGAGTATCAGGTGGGCATGACCCTTGTGATCAACCTGCGCAATCGTGCGGTGAAGGCCGATCAGTTTCGCGAGGTGCTCCAATACCGGCAGAGCCAGATCTCCTCTGTGCAGCAGCAGAAGAACATCCGCTTCGACGTCCGCAACTCGCAGTTCGCTCTGGAACAGGCCGAGGCGCACGTGGATGCCGCGCAGAAGGCCCGCGACCTGGCCCAGCGCACCTTCGACATCACCAAACAGGAGCAGCAGCTCGGCGCCAAATCCAGCACGGACACCCTGGCTGCCGAGAACGCGCTCGCCATTACCGAATCTGCACTCGACGACGCCAAGAACGCCTACGAAAAAGCCAAAGTCGACATTGACCGCGCCACCGGCTCCACGCTCGACCTGATGCGCGTTTCCATCGACGATGCGAAATCCGGCATCGTGACCCACGGGCCATAATGAAGCCAGTAGCCTGTAGCCAGTAGCCTGTAGCCGGTAGCCTGTAGCCGGTAGCAATCAACGGAAGGGAGATTCGGACTCGCCCGGGGTTTTCTGAACGCCGAACACAAAACGCTGTCTATGTCCGCCGCTGCCCAACCCGTACCCACCGAAATTGCCAGCGCGCCGCTTGCGCCCTCGGTCCTGATCGCCGACGACCAGCCGCACATCCTCGATGCGCTCGAGCTGCTGCTGGAACCGGAAGGCTACCGCATCGAAAAAGCCACGTCCCCCTTCATGGTCCTCGACGCACTCAAGTCCGGAAGCTTCGATGCCCTGCTTCTCGATCTGAATTACACCCGGGACACCACCTCCGGCCGCGAAGGGCTCGACCTGCTCTCGCAGATTCGCTCGCACGAGAGCCAGCTCCCGGTCATCATCATGACGGCGTGGGCCAACGTGGAGCTGGCCGTTGAAGCCATGCGCCGCGGCGCCAACGACTTCATCCAGAAACCGTGGGACAACGCGCGCCTGCTGACCATCCTCCGCACCCAGATCGATCTGTCGAACGCGGTCCGCCGCGCTCAGCGCCTCGAAGCC
>JASHPM010000244.1 GCA_030038115.1 Acidobacteriaceae bacterium
TGCCAAAGCCGCCATCTCCCACTTCGGCAGCATCGAAATTCTCGTGAACAATGCCGGCATCGCGCGCGACACGCTCCTGCTGCGCATGAAGCGTGGCGACTGGGACGAGGTGATCCAGACCAACCTGACGGGTACGTTTCTGATGACCCAGGCGCTGCTGAGTCCTATGCTGAAGGCGCGCTGGGGTCGCATCATTAACATCTCGAGCGTCGTGGGCGAAACCGGCCAGGCGGGCCAGGCGAACTATGCAGCCAGCAAAGCCGGGCTCATCGGCCTGACCAAATCGCTGGCACGCGAGCTGGCTTCGCGCAACATCACCGTGAACGCGATCGCCCCCGGCTACATTGAGACCGCAATGACTGTCGTGCTCGACGAGAAGCAGCGCGAGTCGATGCTGGCGCATATCCCTCTGGGACGCGCGGGAACCGACGCGGACATCGCCAATGCCGTACGATTCCTCGCCTCCGATGACGCCGCCTACATCACCGGCCACGTGCTGGACGTGAACGGCGGCATGTATATGGGCTAAATCACGGCACGCCTGCTCGACCATCGTCTACCATCGTTTGCGATGAAGATTCTTACCGCCAGCGAGATGCGCGCCGTCGATCGCCTGACGACCGACCGCTACGGCGTTGCGTCGCTCGACCTGATGCATCATGCTGGAGCAGCCGTCGCGACTTTCGTGCTTCGGGAATTTCCGGCTTGCCGCCACATTGCTGTCCTTTGTGGCAAAGGCAACAATGGCGGCGACGGTTTCGTAGCCGCGCGCAAACTGGCAGAGATGGGTTGCGCTGTGCAGGTGGTGCTGCTCGGCGATCCCGCCGATCTAAAAGGCGACGCGAAGGCTGCATTCGACGAAATGAACCTCACGCCGGTGGTAGCGCTCGACGAGACCGCCCTGGACCCGCACGGCACTCAACACCTGCTGGAATCGGCGGATTTGATCATCGACGCCGTCGTCGGCACTGGATTCAAACCGCCCCTGCGGGGCGTGGCCGCAGCTCTGCGCGATCGCGTGAACGCACTCGAGATCCCGGTCGTCGCCGTCGATCTCCCATCTGGCTGGGACTCCGATTCACGCTCATTCTCCGCCGAGGGCGCCTTCCGCGCGAACGCGGTCGTCACTTTCACCGCGCCTAAGCTGGCGCACATGTTCGGCAATCTCACCGGCAGCGCTATGGGGCCAATCGTCGTGGCTCCCATCGGATCGCCCGAAGAAGCGATTCAGTCCGCAACCAACCTCGCCTGGGCCGGCTCGTCGAAGGCTCTGACCGAGCAACCGCGTACGCCCGACTCCAACAAAGGCCTTTACGGCCACGTGCTGGTCGTGGCGGGCGGTCGAGGCAAATCCGGCGCGCCGGCGATGGCCTCGCTGGCTGCGCTGCGCGCCGGAGCTGGCCTCGTGACCGCCGCTGTTCCCCAGTCGATTCTGCCCTTGGTTGCCGGGATAACGCCCGAGCTGATGACCTTCCCACTCCGCGAAGGCCCGAGCGGTGAAGTCGACCGATCCAACCTCGAGCCGGATCAGCTTAGCCGGATCACGGAGAGAGCGACCGTTATCGCCATGGGCCCCGGCATGGGCACCGAACCGGAAGCCTTCGTGCTCGGGCTGATAGCAAAGACCACCCTGCCCCTGGTCATCGATGCCGATGCGCTCAACATCCTGGCCAAACACCCCGACAGAATCGACGGCCGCGGCCGAACCGTGGTTCTGACGCCTCATCCCGGCGAAATGGCCAGGCTGGCCGGCGTCGGTACGAAGGAAGTGCAGGCCAGCCGCGAGCCCTTAGCGCGGGAATTCGCAACCAGGCACAATGTGACAGTTGTGTTAAAAGGGTGGCGAAGCCTTATTGCCCATCCCGATGGGCGCATCGCCATCAACACGACCGGCAATCCGGGCATGGCGAAGGGCGGCAGCGGCGACATTCTGACTGGGATCGTAGCGGCCCTGTTGGCCCAGTATCCGGACCACCCAGGCGAGGCCGTGGAAGCCGCCGTCTACCTGCATGGACTCGCTGCGGACTTTGCGCTGCGCGAGCAGGATGAGCACACGCTGCTCGCCACCGACACCATCGGTCATCTTTTTCGCGCTTTTCACTTCCGCTCAAGGGACGAAGCGGGATATGTTTGGGTGGAGGGAATTCCTTCTTCCCCAGCGAGGCCGAAATGACGCAGACAGCTGACCTGAAGGTGCATCAGTTCGAAAGCCATAGCGGCAAGGAAACCATCGCTATTGGGCAACGCATCGCGGAGTTGCTGGTCCCCCCAAAGTTCCTCATCCTGCGCGGCGACCTGGGCGCGGGCAAAACGACGCTGGTGAAAGGCATCGCGCAGGCGCTGGATGCCGCCGACCCCGATGAAGTGACCAGCCCGACCTTCACGCTGATCCATGAATACGAAGGCACCCGCACGGTCGATGGCCGCAAGGAACCCGTCATGCTGTATCACCTGGATCTCTATCGCATCCAGAACGAGCGGCAGCTCGATTCTCTTGGCCTGGATGAACTGGTCGGACCGGCCAGCATTGTCCTCGTCGAGTGGGGCGAGAAGTTTTCCAGCGTTGTAAAGCGCAGCCAGGGCGAGATTGAAATGCGCACCACCGGCGGCGACTCGCGCAGCATCACGCTGACGCTGAAAGACTAGCCGACAAAAATCGACTCCCGGGCCGGCGCCCGTGGAAAAAATCAGAAGTGGTGAATCTTCTCCGGCTGAGATACTTCCACCGGGCGCGCCGCTTCGCGTTCAAGCGAGCGGCTGACCAGGTCGCGGGAGCCGAGTCCCACGGCGAGCGCAAGCGCGAAGACAATGCCGCCGAAGAGAATGCCGAAGCCCAGCTCGACGATGGCTCCGCCGAGCGCGAGGTGATCGAGGACCATGGCGCCGGTAAGCACGAGGATCATCCAGCGCACGCCCATGCTCAACAAGCGCGCGTAGCTGAGGTTGAGATTAACGCCGGTGATGAGGACGCTGCGCGCCACAAAACGGGCCAGTACATTGCCGGCCAGCAGCAGGATGGCCGCACCGGCCAGGCGGGGAACGTAGCCGAGCATCCAGCCGGAGACGATGTGCTCCGATGTGCCCAGAGCGGAAACGCCCACTACGACGCCGGCGAAGGCGAAGCACCAGAAGACAATCCGGGCGACCAGCAGCGAGGGCGTCGCGCGCGGACTCCATTCGGCGATGGCGCTGGCCCTGCCCCTCATGCGCTCGTCGAAATGCATGGCGGTGAGAATCCAGCGCGCCAGCATCGCGAGCAACCATCCGATAAAGAGAAAGGACAGGAAGGCGACGATAAAGGCGAGGATGCCCGGCAGCAGCGATGCGATCTTGTTCATCACCAGGCCCATCGACGAGTGAAGCGACTGTTCCACCTGCTGCCACATACTCTGTTCTCCTTCCGATTGTGCTCAGGGATTGAAGCGATCCGGCCATCGCCATCGCGACAGCAGATAAGGCTTCTTCTCTTCCCATGCGCG